>JACRGX010000025.1 GCA_016212185.1 Nitrospirota bacterium | reverse complement strand
GTTTCCTGAATATTGCCGCGGCATTATACCCTGCGAAGCCGCAGGATAACTTCATTGCTGTATTTAAAGAATACGGAACAAAGTCTCTTACTATATCAATATTATACTTCGGTTCCACCTCATCACAATTCAATGCCGGCGGAATTAAATCTTTCTCCATAGATAGCAAAAGAATAATACTTTCTAAAATAGCGCTTCCTCCAAGATTATGCCCCACATACGGTTTAAATGCCGTTATGAAAGGCTTTTGATTGTTTTTACCAAAAATATCTGTAATGGCTTTTGCTTCATATCCATCGGTTACTTTAATCGCCACTCCGTGGGGAACTATTAAATCAATATCCTCCGGCTTCAAACGAGTTTGTTTTAAAGCGCCTTTTATTGCATCCTGATACGATAAGCTTCCTATCATTGGCACAGTCACTTTCCAGCCCTCCAGTGAAAATCCCCCACCAAGATATTCTGCATAGATATGTGCTTTTCTATTTAACGCACAGTCCATTTCTTCTAAAACCAGTGCTGAAGCTCCATCGCCAAGAACTATACCATCGGCTTTTTTTGAGAAAGGTTTTATCCTTCCATCCTCAGCATAAAGGTTCTGTTCTTTAAACCACAAATGTTTAAACATGGTATTAGCGACATCTACCCCTGCAAGCAAAATAATGTTACTTCCGCCGTATCTAATTTGTCTTGCTGCGGATTCCATAGCAAATAAACCCGACGCACAAGCATTGTTGCTAAATAAAGAATATCCGTGAATCCCAAATGCCCTGGCAACGAAATAAAGATACATAAAGCTTTGAAGGTCGTAACCTTTTATGGAAAAATGCTCAAACACATGCCTAAACAATTTATGCTTAGAAAAATTACTATTAAATGGATTTTTTTCCAGATATGCCGTAGTTTCTTTGATTATTGCTTCACAGAAAGGTTCAAACCCGGGATGTTCAGCTGTTAAGAATAATCCAATATCATTATTCTCTTCATCGTAAGAAATTCTACTATCATCAATGGCTAATTTAACTGCCGCCAATAAATATAAAAGGTCTTTGTCTTCCTTCCCTTTTTTCCATGTCTGGATGCTCTCAATTATATCCTTCTTAATACTAAATTTTTCAATATCAAAATCCTCTACCTTATGAAAATAAAATTTATCCCACTCTTCCCCGTCAATATTAATCTCCTCTAATCTTAAACCGACCCTTTTTTTTAAAATCCCTTCCCAAAACACATCCTTCCCGATTCCTGTGGAAGCTATAGGACCTATCCCTGTTATCACCACTCTTCTTTCTCTTGTCATAATTTTGAGTTGTATAACTAATATTATTAATGAAACTTCTTAATCACCAGGCAAGAATTATTGCCTCCAAAAGCAAATCCATTATTTAATGCGATATTCACCTTCTTTACTCTTGCTTTGTTGGGAACGCAATCTATGTCACAGTTTGGATCCGTATTTTCAAAATTTATAGTCGGCGGAATGATATTTTCTTTAACTGCAAGGCAGCAGGTCAGCGCCTCAATCGCAGAAGCAGCGCCCATAGGATGACCCAGCATTGATTTTATAGAACTCACAGGAACTGTTTTAAATTTTTGCTTAAAAACCCTCTTAATGGCAGCACATTCATTCTTATCATTGCCCTGAGTGCCTGTTCCATGAGCGTTTATATAATCAACTTCTCTTTCTTCAACGTCTGCATCCTTTAAAGCCTTGCGCATTGCCTTTTCAATACCATCTACCTGAGAGGCAGTCATATGATAGGCATCACAGCTAAGTCCATAACCGGCTATTTCTGCATATATGCCTGAGTTCCTTTCTAATGCAGACTCCAGCGACTCAAGGATAAGAATTCCTGCTCCTTCGCCGACCATCATGCCTTTTCTATTTTTATCAAACGGCTGACATTTTTCAGGGGACATTGCATAGATGCGGTGAAAGCCGCTGAATGCAAGCTTGGAGAATGAATCAGCGCCGCCTGCTACAGCATAGTCCAAATCCCCTTTTCTTATTAAGTCAAAGCTGTAACCTATGGCATAATTGCCTGCCGCACATGCCGTTGGAATAAGATAATTAGGTCCCAAAAGTTTAAAATAATTGGAAACATTAGCAGGTATATTATTCGCCGAAGACTGAAGTATTTTTGTCTTGCTCATATTGTCTGCCCCTGCCATAAACCAGATATCAATGGATTCCTCCAAAGGCTTTTCACCCATAGTTGTTCCGATAATAACGCCTGCCCCTTTTTTATTAATATCCTTCGGAGATAATCCGGCATCTTCTAACGCCAGGGCAGCGGCAGATATGGCTAATTGTGAGGTCCTGCCAAGGAATTGCACTTTCCTCCTTGCAATAAAATCCTCCGGTCTGAAGTCCTTAATCTCACCGGCATAGTGACACCTGAATTCACTGGTGTCAAATGAATCAACCTTTGTTATCCCTGATTTGCCGTTTATTACGGCTTTCCAAAACTCATCTCTGCCTATTCCCACAGACGAAACAACTCCGATTCCCGTTACTACAACTCTTCTGTTATTCATTCTTACTTCTAACGGCAAAAACAAGATTTGCCTTAGCCGTAATTTTATCCTTCACCTTTATCACACAATCCGTAATTGCAGCATAGTCCAGAATCTTTACACCGCGTACTTCTATAATGAGTTTATCCCCCGGATATACCGGTAAAATAAACTCTGCCTTGACATTGCCGAGATAATAATCAGGGTTCGTCTTAACTATTTCAGGCTTGGCAATGTAATAAAGGATTATTGAAGCCTGCGCCATGGCCTCTATCATTAAAACACCCGGCATTATAGGTCTGCCGGGGAAATGTCCTTCAAAAAAGCTTTCATCGTTCTCTATGTGTTTGACTGCAACAACCTTTTCAGCGCCATTAATCTCAATAACCCCGTCAATAAAAAGAAACGGCTCCCGATGCGGCAAAATAGATTTGATTTTTTCCTTATCAAAAATCATTACACCAACCCTCGGACTATAGCTTTATATTCTTAGTATATTCTATTATCTGTCTCAGATTTCTGATATTAGGGATATCTTTTTCAGGGATAATAATCCGGTACTTTTTTTCAAAGGCGGCTACAATCTCAATCGCCTTTAATGAATCAATCACTAAATCTTTGAAAAAGTCTGCATCAAGCGTCAGTTTTTCTACCGGTACCTCAGTAACATTTGAAACTAATTGCCTCAATTCCTCTTCTAACCTGTTTGGCATAGCTTGATTTACAATCTCCTTTTTATTGATATTTGGATATGATTAGCGACGCATTACTTCCGCCGGGTCCGCAATTGTTAATCAATACATTTCTTACCCTGACTGTTCTGGATTTATTTGCTACATAATCAAGATTGCAATCATTATCCTTTACCTTGTAATTAACAGTAGGCGGTATAAAACCATAAACCGTACTGCCTATGGCAGCGGCCATCTGGAACAAACCGCCTGCGCTGAATGTCTCGCCTATCATTGACTTGATGGAGCTCACCGGGATATTGTAAGCATATTTGCCGAAAACATCCTTTATGGCTTTTGTCTCTAACTTATCCTGCATAGGCACAGAGTTTGCCGCTGCACTTATATAATCTATGTCTTTAATGTCCAATTCGGAATTTTCTATTGCCCTTTTTATGCTTTCCTTTAATCCTTTTGCTCCGGGTTCGTACTTACCCATCCTGTAGGAATCAAAACAATTGCCTGTATCTTTAATTTCAGCATAAATACTGGCCCCTCTTTCCCTCGCATACTCCTCATCTTCCACGACTATAACTGCCGCGCCTTCACCTAAAATGATTCCATTTCGCCGTCTGTCAAATGGGCAGGATAATTCCTCGCCATTTATCCCGGCAAAAAAACCCAGACGATAAAACCCTGTAAAACTTGCCAGAGAAAGACTCTCCACCCCGCCTACTAAAACCGCCTTAATCCGTCCCAATCTGATAAAATCTATTGCATATTTCAATGCATCTATACTTGAACTGTATCCTGTAGAAACAGTCGTATTAAACCCTTGTATATTGAACCGGATTGAAACCTGGCTTGAAGCTGCATTTATTACCATTCCCGGGAAAAGCGCGGCATCAGTAAAAAGCGGACCATCCTCTATCAGTCCTTTACCAAACTCAACAATATTCCAGAGCGCAGACAAAGTAGTTCCCGTGCAGACCCCGAAATCATCAGTATTTTTATAGTTAATATTTAATCCTGCGTCTTCTATGGCTAATTTTGCGGCAGAACACAGCAGCCTTGTAGTCCTGTCAATATCCTTTAAACCTTTATGACCCAGAAAATACGTTGGTTTGAAATCAGATATCTCACCTGCAGATTTACATTTAAACCTGCTTGTATTAAACCGGCTAATCGGCTTAATCCCGGAGCGGCCTTCTCTCAATGCGCCCCAGAATTGTTCCTTCCCTATGCCGTTAGGCGCAATTACCCCAAGCCCTGTTATTACAATTCTTCTCTTGCTCATTCTCTTATACCGTACTCATGCCGCCGTCTATAATTATTGTCTGCCCGGTAATATAACGCGCATCATCGCTAACCAAAAATTTTACAACTTTTGCCACCTCTTCTGGTTTGCCTAATCTGCCCTGTGGTATGTGTTTTATCATCTGAGTTTTGTATTCTTCTTTTAAATCTTTAAGCATATCCGTTTCAATAAAACCGGGAGCTACCGCATTAACCCTGATCGCATAAGGCGCAACTTCTTTGGCAAGAGATTTGGTGAACCCGATTATTCCTGCTTTTGAAGCCGCATAATTAGTCTGCCGGGGCATGCCCGTAATGCCGCTTACTGAACTGATATTGACTATAATGCCGTTCTTCTGTTTTATTAATGTCACAATAGCCGCCCTCGTAAGATTGAAGGTCCCGTCTAAATTAGTATTAATCACTTCACGCCAGTCATCAGGAGCCATAAGGGCCAGCGCCCTGTCCCTGATTATGCCGGCATTGTTAATTACAATATCAATGCCTCCAAATAACTCCTTTGTATTATCCACCCATGACTTCACATCATCATAGTTTTTAATATCCGCCTGAAATGATTTAACATTCACACCCAAATCCTTTATTTCCTTCTCCATATCCATTGCCTCTTTATTGCTTTTTAGAAAATTAAAGCTTATATTCGCGCCTTCACCGGCTAATTCTATAGCAACAGCCCGGCCTATCCCTTTTGCAGCGCCGCTGATGACAGCCACTTTATTTTCAAGCAACTTTTTCATGAAAATTTTTTATACATAATTCACTGGCGCGGGTATACAATAACCCATAGAAATTCTATGCATTAAAACCTTTAACCTTATAAATATGTATCATGAAACAGGTGTCCGTACCTGTTGAAATAGAATTTGGATTATACTGCGATGATGATTTTGAAAAAAAAGTATCCTGACTGGTGAGAATGAAATCCTGACTTTGTTAAGGGGTTTATCCTTTATTGCTTTATAAACTCCTTTTCGCAGAATACAAAAAACCTGCATATGTAAAAATTATAAACACATAAGTAAAAAAAATCAAGCAAAATATATATTCTTATTAATGAAAATAATAAAGGCATATGAATTTAATTTTATTTTTAAAAATCAATGTCATAGAAAATTAAAAACTTTTTTTGGATTTATTAGGATGGGTGCGACAAATTTTTATAGCAAAATTTTTAAAATCTCTGCAAAAGTCTGGGAATAAAGGCTGTAGGCGTGAATTGCAGCACCTACTGGGTGCAAAAAATGTCGCACCCTTTTAAACAGCTTAATGTAAAAATTCTTGTGTTAAAATTATTGTATCCTGTAAAATTATGAAAAGGAGTGATTATGAACGAAATTGTTATATTTATCACTGCGCCTAACGAAGAGGCGGCTGTTAAAATTGCGCGCGCGCTTGTGGAAGCAAGGCTCGCGGCATGTGTCAACATAGTTAAGTCCGTACGTTCAATCTACAGGTGGGAGGATAAAATAGAAGACGACGCTGAGGCGCTGATGATAGCAAAAACACAAAAAGATTTATTTAATGCCCTTGCAAAAAAAGTTAAGGAGCTTCACAGCTACAGCGTGCCTGAGATAATAGCCCTGCCAATCGTTGAGGGATCTGAGGAATATCTTAAGTGGCTGAACACAGAAGTCATCGGCAGATAGTTAACAACAGCGGAAAATAAAACTGAAATTAACCACAGATTTACACAGATTTTTCTACAGAAAATAACCACAGAGAGCACTGAGTGCTGCTCTGTGCTCTCAAATAGATGTCATTCCCCGATCTAATCGGGGAATCCAGAAGAAACATTGTAAATGATGTTTATATTTTCTCTGTGTCCTCTGTGGTTAATTTTGACAATACGCTGTTAACTATAAGGAGATAAAATAATGTGCCTATTTTGCAAAATTATTGACAGGAAAATACCATCAAAATTTGTTTACGAAGATGAACATGTGTTTGCCTTTGAGGATATAAATCCGCAGGCGCCAGTGCATGTACTTGTCGTGCCGAAAAAGCATATATCCACCATGCTTGAGGCAGGGCCTGATAATAATGAATTAATCGGACGGCTCTTTCAGGCAGCAAACAAAATTGCGCGCGACAGAAATATCGCCGAACGCGGATTCAGGCTTGTGCTAAACTGTAATTCCGAAGCAGGGCAATCCGTATATCACATACACCTGCATCTTCTGGGCGGAAGGATTATGCACTGGCCGCCGGGGTAAATTTTGGCAAATTGCCAAAATTTAGTTAACAGTTAACAGTTATAAGTTATTGTGGAAAAGGCGTCATTCCCGCTTGTCGGACTTGTCATTCCGACTTGTTCGGAATCTTTCTTAAAAAAGATTCTGGATTTATCCGCCTGAGGCGGACAAGAGCCAGAATGACAGAAATATATGTATGAAAAAAATAATAAAAATTAACCATAAAAAAAACCTCACCGGCATCTACAACACCCTCTACCGCGCCTTTGGCCCCCAGCACTGGTGGCCCGGGGATACGCCGTTTGAGATTGCAGTGGGCGCCATACTTACGCAAAACACAAACTGGGGAAATGTAGAAAAAGCAATAAATAATATTAAAAAACAAAACGCCCTCCACGCAAAAACCCTTCATGATATGCCGCATCAGGAACTTACAGCACTTATCAGGTCTGCCGGATACTTCAATATAAAGGCAAAAAGGCTCAGGGAGTTTTTAAAGTTTCTTTTAAATCATTATGAAGGCAGTATGAAAAAAATGGAGAAAGAAGATGCGCATGAACTAAGGCATCAGCTTCTTGAGGTAAACGGCATAGGGCCGGAGACGGCGGATTCAATACTTCTTTATGCCCTAAATAAGCCCGTCTTTGTCGTTGACGCCTACACAAAAAGAGTTCTTTCAAGGCATAAAATTATCCCTGAGAAGGCGACTTACCATGAAATTCAGGAACTCTTTCACAAAAACCTCCCGGAGGACATAAAATTATTTAACGAATACCATGCATTATTTGTAATAGTTGGGAAAGATTACTGCAAGCCCAAACCAAAGTGCGAAAAGTGCCCGCTGAAAAAGATTCCTCATTGAAATTAATGAACTGCCCCGCAGTCCCGATATTTCGGGACGAGGTATCAAAATTGAAAACAACTTTTCATTATGTCATTCTGACTTGTTCAGAATCTTTCTGAGTTGGTTGAAGTACAAATAATTACTTTATAAAACAATATGTTTACTAAATTAAACGCTAAATAACGTATAAATATCATTACTATTTACAATATATAAAATTATTTCTTGACAATTACGCAGTAATATATTAAGATAAATGTAAATAATGCAAGGAAAAGTTACTTTATGAGTCCAATATTAAAATTAAATCAGCATAACGAAAAGAAAGAGAGGGAGTTTGAATTAAGATACCTGCTGTCTCTTTCAACCCGCCAGCGTTTTGAAATGATGTTTCAAAAATCAAAAGAAACAAGAGAATTATTGGAGAAGCATGGTCACAGAAAACCTTTTGAAATTATTAAAAGAAAGTAAAGTTGATTTTGTTGTTATTGGCGCAACCGCATTTCCTGTCCACGGGTATGCCCGTTCAACTCTTGATATTGATATTTTTATAAAACCTGAACGATTAAATGCAGAAAGAGCTTTGCATGCATTGAAAAAATTTGGATATGATGTAACAGATGTTGAGATTGAAGATTTGCTTCGGAGAAAATTATTGATCCGGCAGTATGCAGTTGAATCTGATATTCATCCGTTTGTTAAAGGCATTACTTTTGAACAGGTATGGAAAAATAAAGTAAAAGCAAAATTCGGCAATACATTTGTTTATTTTGCCTCGCTTGATGATCTCATAACTATGAAGAAGGCTGCCGGTAGGAATAAAGATTTAGAAGACCTTAAGAATTTACATAAAATTAAAAAAATAAAACACGAAAAGAAAAAAGAATGAAAACAGAAGAAACAAGGCACGAGCGTTTTAAGCGGGTGGCATCAAAAAGGACAAATGAGATTCTTGAAAAAATCCGGATACTCGGCAACTGCTCCAACAAAAGTTCTTATGAATATGCAGAAGATGAGGTGAATAAAATTTTCAGTGAAATTGATAAGCAGTTGCGATTAATAAAAGCAAGATTTTCAGCAGGGAAAAGGGGAAGGTTTAGGCTGTGACATTCTTCAGCTTCAAGGGAAGAATTTAACCATAGTGTTACACAAATTACAATTCTTTACGTAAACACAAAACGTAGCAATATTGGTTTTAGCGATGAAAAAAATTGCTTCCACTTTTATGCCTGTGCTCTTTTCTGTTATAATGCTGAGGCAAGTCCATTTAATACACTCATTGTATTAAGAAAAAATGAAATATGTCGCTCAAATACTATTATCCTGTGAGTCTAAAATAAAATGACCCAGAAAAATAAAAACATCTCACCCAAGCATGGCGAAATTGTCATCTACGCAACTGATGACAAGGAAGCCCGGCTTGATGTAAAACTGGAGCAGGATACGGTCTGGCTTACACAGAAGCAACTTGCGGAACTTTTCAAGACCGAAAGAAGTGTCATCACCAAGCATGTTAATAATGTCTTCAAGAATAGAGAATTAGAGGAGAATTCAGTATGTGCAATTTTTGCACATACTGCCGCAGATGGAAAAATCTACAAAACAAAATATTACAACCTTGATGTTATTATCTCGGTCGGTTACAGAGTCAATTCAAGGCGCGCCACTCAATTCCGCATCTGGGCGACAAAGGTCTTAAAGGAACATATCGTTAAGGGTTTTTCGTTAAATGAAAAAAGGTTAACAGAACAACAGCAGACCAGACTAAAAGAACTTGAAAAGGCTGTGGCTCTTTTGCAAAAAACTGCTGATACTGTCCTTACCAGAGAAGAAGCTGTTGGGCTTTTGGCGATTATTACAGGCTATGCAAAGTCATGGATACTCTTACAGCAGTATGACAATAAAAATATTAATCTCATTTCCAAAGGCATATCAAAACCTGCCGGACATATAAAATATGTAGAGGCTCAAAAAGCTATTGAATCATTAAAAAAGGATTTGATTGACAAAAAAGAAGCTTCAGAATTATTCGGGATTGAACGGGAAAAAGGACTTGAAAGCATTTTATCTACAATATATCAGACCTTTGGAGGGAAAGAATTATATCCCGGCATTGAAGAAAAGGCAGCCCATTTGCTTTACTTCATAATAAAGGATCATCCATTTATTGACGGCAATAAACGCATAGGCTCGTTTCTGTTTATATTGTTCCTGCACAAGAATAATTACCTGCTGAAATCTACCGGCGAGGCTAAAATCAATGATAATACTCTGGTAGCCATAGCCCTTTTAATTGCTGAGAGCAAACCGAAAGAAAAAGAAACCATGACAGCATTAATTACAAATTTACTTAATGAATATTAGAACAATGAATAAAGACCTCTTACAAAAAATCTCCTCTCTCTAACCTGCGCTGACATCCTGCTGTCATAGTTTTCATCTATAATGATAAAATAACGCTGAGGCAATGAACCTCCCCGCAGCTTGCCGCGGGGTATCCAAAATAAAATAACTATTTTGTATGTTGTCATTCCCGCGAAGGCGGGAATCCAGGAAAACGACTTTCTGGATTCCGCATTCCCGATGCGTCGGGACGGAATGACGAAGATGAGGGAATAACAAGTTCAAGTGAAAAAGGGAACTGTCTTTATCGCCCCTCCGGGCGCAAGGGATAAAAAGGCAAACATCTTCAATAAAATCGTTGATTCCTGCCCTGCGGGTAATTATTCCGGCGTCCTGTACATTACGCCTAATTCTTTCAGCCAGGCAGAGGCAAAAAAAGGGTTTTTCTCTTATCTGAAGACCGTACACAAAAAAACTGCCTATATCCCTTTCCAGTCTTTCCCTTTAAAACAATTGTACATAAATCTTTATGAAACCTACGGCAGAAAAAAAATCATCTCCAGCGGCATAAGACCTCTTTTGATAGGTGAATCCTTCAAAGAAAAAAATATCGGTTATGCGGTTCTTTTATCAGAGCTTCTTTATAAAATCAGGCACTACATCACGGATAAAGACCTTTCTCAGATTAAAGCGGAAATAAAGGAACTTATCTTTGAAGAAAAGGCAATGGCACGCGCCGTAAATGCAATGGAGATTCTTGAAAGTTATGAGAAGCGGCTTGAAGAACAAGGGCTTATTAATTATGAGTCAGCGGCAAAAGAAAGCATTCCTCTTATAAATGAGAATTTAAATCCCTCCCTGCTTGTGCTTGATGGTTTTTTTGATCCAACCCCTCTGGAACTTGCAATTATAAAAGCGCTCATCGGGAAGACAGGCAGATTTATTGCGCTTCTGGATAAAGACGCCGGATTTTTAAAGTTCTTTGAACAAAACCCAGAACTATCTGAGATGCATACAATTAAGGCAGGCCTCCCAAAAAGAGGTTCAGGTTATTTCACATACCCCTCAATGGAGGATGAGGTAGAGGGAATTGCAAAAGGGGTAAAGGGCTTAATCCTTGAAGGCACAAGTCCGCAGGAGATAATTATTTCCTTCCCGGCGTTTCAAAAGTATCTGCCGATGCTCAGAAGGGTCTTTAAAAAATACGGGCTAACGTTAAGCATTGAAGGCTATGATTTATCAAATTCAGCTCCAGTTACAACGGTTAAAGATATGATTACATGCCTTGAAGACGACTATCCAAGGAATGAGTTTCTTTCCTTTCTTACCTCAGCGCATTTCCCTGAAATTCCCGCTGTTGTTAAGGAGTGGACAGTTGCATATGCAAACAAGGCGGGTATTTTAAAAGGGAAACAAGCATGGCTTTCAATGAAAATAGTCCTGCTTGATTTCAGCGGTGAGCAATTCACAAAAGAAGAGGAAAGCCTGATTGCTGAAGTTCAGGAAGGAATACGGTCAGTTATGGAGATTCTTGATGAAATAAAATCTGCAAAAGACCTCGCTTCTTATACAGACAATATGGAAAATGCCCTGAACAAATTCGGTTTCCCGGAGTCTCTTGATGAGTCCCTGTCAGAAGCTATAAACAGTCTATTTTCAGAGTTAAGGCAATTCTCCGGAATATCTGGCGCTGGCGCAGGCAGTAAAGAAGCCGGAATTTATTTGAGGCATTTGTTCACCGGATTAAGCGGCGCGGATATTGACAAAGACGGTGTAAGGGTTGTGCCATATGAAGTTGCGGCAGGGCATGAATCAAAAGCGCTGTTTTTGGGAGGCATGGTTGAAGACGAATTCCCGTCCAAACCCAGTATTGACCCCATACTGCCTGAAAAAGTCAAAAAGGCGCTTGGATTGCCGTTTCTTGAATATTATTTGGACAGGCAGAAGCGGTATTTCAAACGGCTCATGAACTTACCGCTCCTTGAGCCTTATTTTTCATGTCCTTCTGCCGAAGGCGACAAGCCCTTTCTTCCATCGCCGTTTCTTGACTGGGGGCAGAGCCTTGCAATGCCGGAATTAAATCTCCCATCGGATGAAGAGCGCCTGATTGCAGAGGGTTTCTCTGAGCAAAAAGAGTTTACAGGGATTTTATGGAACGGAGAACTGCCGGAAAAAAGAGAAATAAAAAACCTGCTGTCAAAACGCTTCGGGCAGGATGTCTTTATAAGCGTTACTGACATAGAGGCATATAGGAAATGTCCGCTTAGATTCTATATTGAAAAAGTCCTCAGGCTTGAAATTGAAAAACCGCCTAAGTTTGAAGTAGAGGCAATGCTCTGGGGAAAGCTTGCCCATAAAGTGATGGAATATTTATATAAAGACGGAGATATCGGACTTAATGATATAAATAGCCGGATTATGCAGGGACTTAAATTAACGCTTGCGGAATTCCCGCTCGGCGATTTCTGGTCAAAGGTCGCAGGGGAAATATTTCAGCGGCTGATACCGATGATTGAAGCGCAGGAGGCGGAAATTAAAATGCAGGGCTTTATGCCGCATGTATCTGAGAAGGGACTGAAAGCAGAGATTAACGGGCTGAGGCTTAAGGGCAAAATAGACAGGGTTGATATAAAGGGGTCAAGGGGTCAAGGGGTCAAGGGGTCAAAAAAACAACCACTTGAATCCTTGAATCCACGAACCCTTGAACCCTGTTCTTTTATCCTTCTGGATTACAAGACCGGCGGGATTGACAAAGACAGCCTCCAGCTTCCTCTTTATTCAGCCATGTGGCAGAAAGAAAATGAAGGCATAGTGGAGAAGGCAGGCTTTTATTCTTTAAAAGACGGCGGCATTGCATGGTATCCTGCAAAAAAACAGGGTATGGAGGAGTTCATACAGGATACATTACAGATTACTAAGGAGCTTGTGCAAAAAATGAGAGAGGGAATGTTTATGCCTTCAGAGGTTAAAGAAAATAAATGCAGATACTGTCAGCACCGGGCACTGTGTAAAGGAGGCGGAGCGTGAGTAATGTATATGCACAGGATATATTCCTTTCGCTCATTCTCGTCCCGAAGTCTCGTGACTCCGAGGTTTTCGCCTATCAGCGAAAAAATCCGCTTAAGGAAAACATCCTGCGCATATCGCAACCTGACGAAAGTTTTTTATGAACAACTATCTTGACATAACTAAAAGCGTCATCATTTCCTCGCCTGCAGGCTCGGGAAAGACAGAGAAGCTTGCAAGGCGCTATATCTCCCTGCTTAAAAACGGCGTTGAGGCGGAGCGGATTTTAGCCATTACCTTTACAGATAAGGCCGCTGCCGAGATGAAGCAAAGGATTTTAAGGATACTGAAAGATGAAGAAACTGAATTATTCAGTAAATTAATTGAGAGGGTGTCATTAATGAGGGTTACAACCATACACTCCTTCTGCGGCACACTGCTCAGGCGTTTTTCTTTTGAAGCGGAGATTGACCCCAATTACAGGATAGAAGAAGCGCTCAACTCGCGTATTGCATGGGAAGAAATCATCTATGAAATCCTGATGGGCATAGGAAGCCGGAAAAAAGATGATGACTATAATCTGATCCTTCAGACCATCAGTGAAAAAGGTTTCAAAGGGCTTGCAGACCTGAAAGGTATAATAAATTATCTTTATGAAAAGCGGCCGTTCTCCATAGAGGCTGAACTTGTATGTCCCCTGCCCGTTCCCGCCTCGCTGATAGAAGAACTTAAAAACTGGCCCGGCGCCGGGACGGCAAGTGAAGATTATGATAAAGTTTTTGAAGACAGCGGCAGGCTTGCCATGTCAGAAGAATATTTTTTAACCGGCAGCAAAGAGCCGAGGAAGCGCCCGCACGCAAGCTTTAAAAACATTACAGATTATCAGGGCTGGGCGCTAAAAATGTATTTGTACTGGACCGGGAGAAAACTTGAAGAACATTCAGAAAGGGCGCAGAGAATAAAAAGCATATTTATGAAATGCAATGAGACATACAGGAATAAAAAACGGCTGGGGGGAATTCTTGATTTCAGCGACCTTGAATATCTTGCATACAAACTGCTTATGGAAAATCCTGAGTGGGCCAATATCCTCTATGCATTTGATGAAAAAACAGACCATATCCTTGTTGACGAATTTCAGGATACAAACAATTTTCAGTGGGCAATAATTGACAGCCTTACAGAAGAGTGGCGCTCCGGTCTCGGCGCAAAAAGGGAAGAGGGCATAAAACCGACAATATTCCTTGTAGGCGACGGGAAGCAGTCCATATATCTTTTCAGGGGCGCGAATGTTGAGCTTTTCAGCCGGGCGAAAGAAAAACTGAACGCATGGCTCGGCAAAGAGTTTTATTATGAAGAGGTAAAGGAAAACTTTAGAAGCCTTCCTGCAATAATAAATTTCACAAATCATGTCTTTCCAAAGCTAATGGATGCACGGGAAGACAGCCCCTTTTGGAAGACAGGTTACAGCCGTCTGGATTTTGCCCGTTTCACAGAGGGACTGGAGCCGTCTCAGAGCGGAAAGGTAGAGCTGTTACTGCTTGAAAACAAAGAGGAGCCTATATCACAAACAAAAAAAAGCGAGGCTGAACTCATTGCCAAAAGAATACAGTGTTTGATAAACAGCCATGTGATTTTTGACAGAAAGACAAAAGCCCAGAGGACCTGCAAATACATAGACCTTGCCGTCCTTTTAAGAAAAAGAACCCATTTGAAGAAATACGAGGAGGCGCTCAGGCATTACGGCATACCATTTGTCGCTGTCAAGGGCATTGGATTTTATCAGGAGCCTGAAACGGCAATGCTGAGGGCGCTCGTTTATTTTCTTTCAAATCCAAAGGACGATTACAGCCTTTATGTCCTTTTAAAGAGCCCTCTTTTTCTGCTTGATGAAGCTGTAATTATAAAGGCAATGCGCACAGAAGGGGACTGCCTGTTTTCAAAATTAATGACTGCAGATGAGACAAAAGCTACCGGGGCATCTTTGCAGGAATTACTTTCACAACTCCCGCACTTGCCAGTTGCGGAATTAATAGAAACAGCGCTTTCCAAGACAGGGGCCTGGAAATATTTTCATGAACCTCAGCGAAGGGCAAATATTAAAAAGTTCATTCGGATAATAGAGGAACTGGAGGCAGACGGCAGATCCCTGATTAAACTGCGCGATTTCCTTCAGCACACATATGACAAAGACGATGAGCCTAAGGCAAATGTCAATACAGAGGGCATGGATGCAGTGAAGATAATGACCATTCATGCATCTAAAGGGCTTGAATTCCCCGTCGTCTTTGTCCCGGGCATTGAAGAAGAGTTCAAATTAAAGACAGCCGACAGCCTTGTATCTGAAAAAAACGGACGGCTCTTTTTCATATACGAGCCTGAATCAGCAATCAGAAAACAGGATGCTGATTTTATGGAGCATCTTGAAAAAGAGATAGAAGAGCAAAAGAGGCTTTTCTATGTCGCTGTCACAAGGGCTGAAGATGCGCTCTTTCTCACAGGATGCTGGAATGAGACAGGTAATCATAGTTTTCTCATGTTTCTTAAACAGGGGCTTGGGCTCTGCAGGGACAACGACAGTTATCAAATGAACGCACAGATTGAGGGGCTGTCCGTAATGTCAGAGGAAGAGTTTACTGCTTTGTATAAAAAAGAATATGCAGGCGAAAATATAAAAAGTATCAAAGCGTTAAAGTATCAAAGTGTCAAAGAATTAAGAAAAGGCATGGGTGCTTATGCAACTGGACCCTTTGACACTTACACAGCTTCCACTCCGGAAAGTCCCGGCTGGATGCAGGTTGCCGACGCTGTAACTGTAAAACGCAGGCATGGCAAAGACTGGCTGATTTTAGGTGATGTAATCCACAGGATTTTTGAAGGAATTTCAAAAAAGTTATTTACAGAAAGTAACATCAGGCGCATGGCTGAACAACTGCTTATGCCTGATGTAATTTTAAAAGAACAGCAGAAAAGCCTGCTCTCAGTTATTGAAGGGGATATTGCCCTTCTTAAGCAAAAGGGCATATGGCAGGATATCATCATGCCTCAGAAAAATTCCTTTGCAGAGCTTCCCTTTGTTTTGGAACTATCGCCGAACGCTGAACGCCAAACGCTAAAAACCGTCGTTTACTCAGGAAGGATAGACAGAATTATAGTTAAAGACGGCTGTTACAATGTTTATGATTACAAGACCTTCCCTGTGAAAGAAAATGAGATTGATTATTTGCTCAAAGAATATTCCTTCCAGCTCGGCATATATAAAAAGGCAGTGAGCCAGATTTTTGGGACAAAAAATGTGAAGTCATTTATTGTCTTTACACATATAGGAGAGGTGAAAGAAGTCTGTTGATCAAGTGCTTTTATGTCATTGCGAAAAGCGGAGCGACGAAGCAATCTCTGACTTTACAACGAGATTGCCGCGCTTCCTTCGGTCGCTCGCAATGACAGTGCAGCAATACTTTCTTCATTTATTTAATTGTATTGATAAAGCGGCAGATTTATGTTATATTAGTCTTAATTCTGGTCAACCAGAAAGGAGGTTTGATTCAATGAAAACATTATCGCTTTCTGAGGCAAAGATGAAACTGAGCAGTCTGGTGGATTCGGTTCACAAAACCGATGAGGAGGTTGTCATAACAAAAAACGGCTCTCCAGCCGCCGTACTTGTCAGCCCCGATGAGTTTGAGGGTTGGAAAGAGACGGTCGCTATACGTTCTGACGCTGTATTTATGGATGAGATTAAAAAAGGCTTGGCGGCTTTGAGAAAAGGCAAAGCAAAGCTCTATACGCTTGAGGAACTGTTCAGCTAAATGAACATCCGCAGACTGAAAATATCTAATGAAACAGCGGAATTAGTCCGCACCCTGCACCCGGATCTAAAACGAAAGATTAAAGCCGCACTGCAGACGGTTTTAAATGACCCCCTGTCAGGCAAGGCATTAAAGGATGAACTTAAGGGACTGCAAAGTTTTAAAGTCGGTAAATTCAGAGTGATTTATAACACTGCATCAGACAAGGGTATTATTAACGTTGTAGCCATAGGACCCAGAAAGACTATATATGAAGAAACCCTAAAACTCCTGCAAAGAGAAAAATGAACAACGTTCTCTTTAACATACCCTCTGTGTCAACTGGTTTTTGTCCCCATTGCAAAACTGTTGTCAACCTCGCTGAAAACATTAAACTTGAGTTCACTTGCGATCGGGACGAAGAGATTGAAACGATTACCATCAGAACGTATCATTGCGAAGCAGTAAACATGGCAATTTTTTAAATCCGAATAAAAGTCCATATAACTTTGAACGCTATGACAGCGATTTAGAGCGTAGAATGATGGCTCGCTTGGATGCTGATCCCGATGTAAAAAAATGGATGAAGCGTCACGGTATTTCCATCCCGTGGATAGACGGACAGAAACACCAGCGGCGTTATGTGCCTGACTTTATTGTTGAGTATTCAGACGGAAGAAGAGCGCTTATTGAGGTTAAAGATCCGAGCCGCATTGATTCCAACGAGGTGCAGCGTAAACGCAAGGCGGCGGAGATGTGGTGTAAACAGAGGGGAATGGAATATTTTATTGCGACGATTTGATAGTGTTTATCATGAGCACTTAATACTTTTCCAACTAAAAACCTAAATGTTATGATAATATTATCAGGAGGGAGGATTGATGCCGAGAAAGGTTCTGACAAACAAACCACTTATTGAAGCTATTTTTGAAGTAAAATGGGAGCTAAAGGAAATAAGTCAAGGTATCAAGGTAGACCCTCACTATAAAATCCTTGTTGGTAGTCTATATTCGAAACTAAAGGAAGACTACCCCTATCATGAGCCTTTACCCGCATCTTCATTACCTGACGATATTGCAGGTCATGTGATTCAGCACAGATTTAGAAAAGACAAAAATCAATGGCCACTCATCCAGATAGGCCCGGGTATTCTCACCGTAAATGATACGGATGGTTATATTTGGGAGGAGTTCGAATATAAAGTCCGTCGTGCTGTAACTACACTTTTAGAAATGTATCCTGAATCTAAGAATCTCAATTTCAACAGTCTCCTTCTTAGATATATTGATGCAGTTGAGTTTGATTTTAAAGAAAACAATATTTACGATTTCATGGCAGAAAAGATGAAAACTACTGTACGACCATATAATGTACTTTTTAGTGATACAGGTGTTGATTCCGTTCCGATATCTCTTGACTGGCGATTTTCATATCCTTGTACTAAACCGGATGGAGTGATTCACTTACGATTTATGAGAGGAAAGAAAGAAAATGCAGATGCTTTAATATGGGAAACCATGGTTCAATCTACGAATAAGCAAGTCTCTATGAAAATTGCCGATTGGTTGAACGATGCCCATAACTTGACAGATGACTGGTTTTTTAAACTAATTGCAGGTGAACTTGAAAGGAGGTTTGAATAATAATGCCAGATACAATATCATCAAACAGAATTGAACCAGTAAATTTTATCAGGCTTGGTTCCAGTTCCACAGATGGCGAAGATAGAGCCTGGAATCTTAATTATCCTATAGTAAAAGGGAGTTACACGTCTGGCTATTATCCGGAATTTGATATTGCAAGTTATTCAGGAAGCACGGCATTAATTCCTGAAAATGAAACATACAAATATAAAGAAATAATTCCAGAAGAGATGCTTGAGCACGATATTTTTGTGAAAATGCCTCCAAAGAAAAAATATACTATTAAAGCAAAGATAGTTTGCGTTAGAAAGGCCGAGCCACAAATAGTTATCCCCGAATATCCCTATACAGGAAGTTGAAGGTATGCCAAAAAGAGAATTCCCGTGGTACGAAATTATTGATAATGATGAACCTGTGTTACAAGGTGACTTTTTATTATCTTGCCCTGTTTTTGCACCAGTATACGATGCTGTTTTGAAAGAAGGAGCAACGCCATCTTTTGAAATTGTTGAATATGATGTCATTATCATGAGCCAATCATGTGATCTTGCCTCCAAGAAACTTGATTTAGTTCTCGTTTGTCCCTTATGGAAGTTGAGTGATCTCGAAGTTCGAGAAGCCTTTATAAAAAGTAGCAAAGGGAAAGAGACTTTACGACAGGGAAATATGCCGGGATACCATTTGTTGAACAAATGTGTGATTAATGGTTTTCAGAGAGAATACATGGTTGCTGATTTTAGGAATACTTATAGTGTTCATTTTGATCTTATAAACGATATCTCAAAAAAGCAGGCTAAAAGATTAAGGTTGCTTCCCCCTTATAGAGAACACCTTTCACAGGCATATGCCCGATTCTTTATGAGAGTAGGGTTGCCTATAGATATTCCTCAATTCAAGTAATAGGATACGTACCATTGAAATGGTTTATGGGTTTTAGCTTAATTTTAGATAATTAGCTAAAAAAGCTGTAAATTTAGCAATAAATACGTATAACCCATTAATAAATAATTACTTTGCCATTTGATTTTTAGCTAAAAAATCAAATTTTAAACCATTATTGAAAACTAAAACTTAAATGAAACGTCCCATTGGACAGCATTTTCTTTTTGACCCGCGGATACTGAAGAAAATCGTTGATTGCGCCGGTATAACACCTGCGGACACGGTCGTTGAAATAGGTCCGGGCAAAGGCATAATGACAAGGATTTTAGCCGAACGCGCAAAAAAGGTCCTCGCATTGGAGCTTGACAGAAAACTTGCCGCAGAACTGAAAGGGGTTTTTGCCGGAAAATCAAACGTAGAAATAATAGAGGCTGATGCAATGGAATTCCCGTATGAAACAATAAACGGCACATTTAAGGTCGTGGCAAACATCCCCTATTATGCCACCACCCCTATTTTATTCAGGCTGCTTGAATTCAAAGAGAAGATTACAAGTATGACATTGCTCCTGCAAAAGGAAGTAGCACGGAGGATTATTGCATCCCCCGGCGGAAAGGATTACGGCGTTCTTTCCATTACAACCCAGCTTTACACAAAACCGAAATTAAAATTTTCAGTATCGCACGGCTCTTTCACCCCTCCGCCAAAAGTAGATTCTGCAGTTGTGCATTTTGAGGTTTCGCCAACACCGCTTTATAAGATAAAAGACGAAACACTTTTCCTTAAAGTTGTAAGGACTGCGTTTTCACACCGCAGAAAAACTATAATGAATAGCCTCAGGTCATTAGTAGAAATTGAAGTCAACCTTCAACCTTCAGCCTTCAGCCTTTCACAGATTAAAGAGGCTGTGCATAAAGCAAATATAGACCCTAAATCAAGGCCTGAGGTTTTAAGCATAAAAGACTTTGCAAGGCTTTCAGATGCATTACTCTTTTTTAGCCATGCCGGCGCCCAGAACGACAAATAAAATCTTTACGCTGATACCGCCTAATTTATCACTCATCAGATTTGGTATTATAAAGCCAAGAATTGTTCCTGCAATAAGGATTATGAAAAAATTGCGCTCCATATCAGAATTAGATCTTATAGAGATTTTGATCAACTGAAACAAATAAATTCCAATAAAAGCAATGCCTGATATAAGTCCCAATAGTCCGACTTGTACGGCTATTTCCAGAAAAAAGTTATGAGGCGGAAGAAAGTATTTGCCTTTAAGAGGGGCAAAAAGGTTGTATACTTCCGGTTTATCGGTCTTCCATTTATTTAAATATTTTTCTTCTGCGAGTATTTTAGGATATTTTTTCATGCCCCAGCCATAGCCTAACAGCGGCCGGTCTTTTATAATGTCTACAGCCGCTTTCCACATAGGGATTCTATTGGAGAAACCGCCTGTCTTTATCTCATCGGAGAGATTTGTAATCTGATATAGTTTGGCTTTATATTCATCCATAACCGGGTTGTCTTTATGCATATAAAAAACTATTGCGCCACTAAATAACAGCGTAAGAATAAACGCCCTAATCCAAAATCTATAGATTTCAGGTCTGGCAAATAAAGCTCCTAACAATATCACAAAAGCAATGCTTCCAAAGCAGGAAATATCTCTAACGCCCACCATAATTGCAAATTCTAAAAAAATAAAAATCAGCAATAAAAAGCGCAGATTGGTGCGGATAAGTAAAAAATAGCCTAATGAAAGCGGAAAGATAGTAATGCCCTTCCCTGTATAGCCGTCAAGCCATACAGTATATTTTTCAAGGAAATGATCCCAGTAATATGAGAGTCCCCAGATAAATGACTCATTTACTACCAGCATTGTATAGATGGCAAAGGCAGAAACAGGCGCAATCAGAAGTTCCTTGATTTTCTCACAGTTATCATATTCTGTGACAATAATTAAAAACAGGCTCAGCGGTATCAAAAGCCCCCCTTTAAACTGCTTTAGATTATCAATGGGGTCCATTCCGGCAAGAGAGGCAATAAGAGCGATAAGAATGAATATGAAAATGGAAATGGTAATTTGATTTAAAGGTATAAAGGGCTCATGTTTTCTAAATTTTAATCTTAATACTGCCCAAGAAGAAAATGCCAGCCAGAAGGCAATTTCAAGCAGGGTGGTCGTATGGGGGAATATGATAAGGAAAAGATAAATGAATAACGATATATGCAGAGTTTTCTCTAAAACAGATTCAAAAGCATTTAAGTTTTCTTTTTGCATAGTTTTATCAAGTTTAAACAGTTCAATATTGTTTTAAATCGTTCAAAGTTGAACTTTTTGAACTATTTTAACGGTTTAAACTATCTTATATTAGTTTCTTCACAGCCTCAACAATTTCCACAGCACTCACTGACGTCACACACATTCTGTCGTCCCTTTTACAAGCATATGCAGCTTTAAAAACATAAGTGCAGGGAACACATGGCAGTTTGTGCTGGATAATTGTGATTTTTCCCCCAATAGGCCGCTGCTCCGTGGTGTCTATCGGCCCTGCAAGATGTATCACGGGAATATTCAAGGCATCCGCCATGTATGCAATCCCGGTATCAACGCCGATAAAAAGCGATAACCTTTCAATAAGCGCAGGAAGCTCTGATAAATTTAAGCTGCCAGTCGCATCAACGATACGGTCTTTTTTGGTAATACAATCAATTATATTGTGCGCCGCATCCTTGTCCTGATAAGAGCCTATAAGCGTCACCGTAACATCAAGATTGTCTAAGAGTCCATTTGCAATCTCAGCGATTTTTCCTGCCCCTAATTCTTTGAGTTTGTTCCCGCTGCTTACCGCAATGCCGATAAGGGGTTTATTGGTTTGTCCGCAGGATAAACATACATTGTCATTCCTGCGGAGGCAGGAATCCAGTTCATCTGTTTTCTGGATTCCCGTTTTCATGGGAATGACCTTAATAATGTTCTTGTCCTCTTGTAAAATTTGCTGTACCTTTCTATCCGCCCCCCCTGATTTATAAACCTCTTTTGATAAATTATTGCTTTCAATCCCGATTCCTCTCAGCATCAGCATATATGTCTCCATTACCAGCCTTCCCCCTACATGACTTTCAAGAGAAGTAAAAAACACTGATGCAAGCCTGAAGGTTAGTCCTGCAAAATCAGGCATTACAGACAATCTGATCGGCACCGCAGCCCAGAATAATGCAACTGCAAACGGCACATTGGGATTAAGACAAACTGCAATATCATAATTGCCTTTGCATATCAGGTTTGACAATTTCAATTTCCCCCTGAACCCCATATAGTCAGCCGCCTTAATGGTGATGATTTCATTCACATAAGGGTTGTGTTTTAGAAGCCCCTGTGTTACAGGGTTTACCATGACAGTTAAATGAGCCTCCGGGTATTTTTTCCTGATTTCGCAGAACACAGGTGTGGAACAGATTAAATCGCCGATTTTGGCAGTCTGGATTACAATGATACTTGTAATGGTTCCCTTCTTTTTTAAGGCAATAAACAAATACAATAAAGGGGAAAAAATATAAGTCAGAATTACATATATCACTGTTCCAATACCTCAGTGATGATGTTTTCTACTTCACCGGCATATTTTTCAATTGAGAAATTTTCAATTACTCTTTTTCTGCCGGCACCACCCAGAAATTTCCTCAAGGAAGGCTCTGATACAAGTTCTGTAATATAGCCTGAGAGTGCCTTTGTGTCGCCGGTGTTATATAAAAATCCTGTCCTGCCATCCACGACAAGCTCCAGAGGCCCTGCAATCCTTGATGCAATCACAGGTTTTCCCATAAGCATCGCCTCAAGAATCACCCGCGGGAATCCTTCCCTTTCAGAGGGCAGAATAAATAAATCCATTGCAGCCATATAAGATATTGCATCAGACTTAAAATTTATAAGCATAACATAGTCATTCAGCTTGTTTTTCTCTATCTCTTTCTGTAGCTGTTCCCTCTCGGGCCCATCGCCTAAAATGACACACTTAATTTTATTAGAAAATCCCCCCATCCCCCCTTTGTCAAAGGGGGGTAAGGGGGGATTTTCTAAACTTTCCATTTTGGCTTCTGACTCCCCATGAGTCGTAGACTGATTCCTAATATCTGCCATTGCCTTTATCAAATCAGCAAACCGCTTCCTTTTTACAAGTGAGCCTGCCGAGCCAATCAAAAGTTCATCCCCTTTTATTCCAAGTTCCTGTCTTATTCTATCAGGCGGTACTGTCGGAATTATCCCGGCATCTATCCCGTTATAAACAGTGATGCACTTTGAAGGCTCAATTCCCTGCTTCAGAAAACTCTCCCTGACCCCTTCTGAGACACATATCATTTTGTCAAGCCATTTATTTACGGCTTTGACCTCAAAAAAATTAAGCTCTGTCTCAATTCTGCCGTGAAGCAGTGACTTAATGCCTGCCATTCTTGCTGCAATAATGCCCTCAAGATTGCTGGACGGCTGGTTGTTCATGTAAAGGAGGTCTATGTTGAATTCCTTAAGAATCCTTGCAATCCGCGCTGCATCTTCTTCTATCCTGAAAAAATATTCAATAGAAAAGACGTACAGCTTTCTCAGTCCTTCGCTGAAAAATAATAATGTCCTTCCAGTTTCTTTCAATATCTTTGCTGATAAAGACTGCCTTCTATACTTTAATAAGAGGAAGTTTATGCCTAATTTCTCAATCTCGGTCTTTATATCAGCTTCTCCCGGTTTGATATAATTATGATAAAACAGAGCTGTGAATTTATAATTTTTTTTGTCTATTCTGCGCAGGAGCTCAAGCAGGCTGTTGGTGCCGCCGCCCCATTCTTTGCCTGTGTCAAGGATAAGAATATTCTTCATCCGGCCAATCCAGTAACTTTTTTAAAGACCTCAAAAATCTTCAGGCTGTTTTTCCGGTTGTCAAACATCTCCTCAGCCCTCTGTCTTGATTTGACCGCCATTGTTCTTTGCAGATTACCGTCAGTAAGTATTTCAAAAAGATGACCGGCAAGCTCCATATAATTGCCTTGTGGATAAATCCGTCCGGCATCGCCCACAAGTTCAGGCATGCCGCCGCTCTGTGTCACAACAACAGGAAGCCCTGATGCCATTGCTTCAACAACTGCAAAGGGGAATTGCTCATTCACCGTTAATGTCGTTAAGCTGGGCATTACAAAAGCATCAGCCAGACTGTAATATCTGCTGAGTTCGGTATTCTCTATAAAATTTAGAAATACTGTATTCCCCGACACACCAAGAAGTTCTGCAGTTTTCTGAAGGTTTGCCTTTTGCGCGCCCTGCCCTGCAAGGATAAGTTTTACGGACAGTCCTTTCTGTATCAAAAGTTTTGCGGCATAAAGCAGGGTAAAAGGACTTTTCCATGATGTGAGTTTGCCCACAAACATTATTACCTTATCATTAATTGAAATATTTAATCTATCCAGCAATTCGGTGTTTTTTGCGCACGGGGAAAAAAATGACAGGTCAACGGAATTATGCACGACATCAATCTTTAACAGGTTAACACCTTCAAACTCCAGATTCTTGCGGGCCGTTTCAGATAAACAGATAAAGTGGTCTATCTTTTCAAAAGATTTTCTCCATGCGAATTCGTTCCTTTTATCAAATATGTGGGTAAACGGCAGTGTGAAAGGATAACGATAAATCAGCTTATATCCAAATCTATCCTTAAAAGATGCCAGCGTATAAAGAGAGCGGTCTGCCTTTGTAAGAATCGCATCATATTTACAGGCGGAAAAATGTTCCTCAAGCGAATGAGGATAAAAATCAACATGTGTAAGGCATTCATTATCTTTAAGCCAGCGTTTAAAAGAACAACGCGGATGCTTTAATGAAAGCCATGTCTCATGCTGGTGGGTGAGGATATGTTTGGGAAGGTCAAACGACGCCGGGTTATGTTTGTTATTCTCAGGGATGAAAAGCGTTATGTCCGCCAAATCCTTCAGCGGCTCAAAAGACTGCACAAGCCATTTCCCCATGCCTTTGTCGGCAAATACGCCTATTTTCAATTGGCCCCGCTCCTTTTCTTCAGAACCTGATAATAAACCTTTTCAGTGTCTTCAATCATTTTCTTAAATGTATATCCTTCAAGTATCTTCTTCCTTCCCCTTGAAGCCATGCCCTCAGCCTCTTCCTTGTTTTTTGCCATCCGGATAATCGCATCGGCGATTGCTCCGGAATCTTTCGGGGGAATCAACAACCCTGTCACACCGTCTTCAATAATTTCAGAAAGCCCTCCGGCATCCGTTGCTATGACAGGCTTACCTACCGCAAGCGCCTGCGGAATCACCTGTGACGTAGCCTCAGAGGCAACTGACGGAAGGATGAATATATCCAGCGCGGACATTATTTCAGGGACATCATTTCTGAAACCGGTCATGATTACATGCCTCTCTATTCCAAGGGAACGTATTTGCTCATGGAGATTATTCCACTGCGGACCGTCACCGGCAATAATAAATTTTACTTGCGGGAGAACTGCGGCTACCCTCTGCACTGCATCAAGCAAAAAACGGTGCCCTTTCCAGTGTCTTAATATGGCGACTGTTCCAACAACCGGATAAGAGTTTTCAAGCTGCAATTCAGTTCGGATTTTATCCCCGCTGATATTTAGGTTAAACTTTTCCGTATCCACACCGGCAGGGATGCTGACAATTTTTTCAGGATTAAGCTTATTCCTCGTTATCAGGGTGTTCCTTATATGCATGCCGCTTGTGATAATAATATCACAAAGATGCCTATAAACAAATACCGTCAGACAGTTTTGCCCTACAGGCGTCGTCAGGTGGCGGCTCCGCACAACCGGCGTTCCTGATATTCTACCTGCAATCCCCGCAAGCCAGCTGTCTTTGGAACTATGGGTGTGAATTATGTCAACCTTCTCATCTTTTACTATTTTAAAAAATCTGCCGACTCCCAGCGGTGCAATGGGATATTCCATACGGACAATATAAACAGAAAACCCTGCCTCTTTTGCCTTTTCTGAAATTTTACTGCCTTCCTGACAGGCAATTAAAACCTTGTGCCCGCGTTCAGCAAACTTAAGGGATTCCTGAAATATCCTTATCTCCTGCCCGCCCCAGCCCTTTGAGGCCTCAGTGTGGAGTATTGTAAGTTTTTTGTTGGTCATAGCAAGTTATTCTCCTTAATTACTTCCATCATATCCTCTGCTGATATAGAATCTACGTGCTCCCCTTTTATAACCGTGAACTGCCTTTCTCCATAAGGCATCCATTTACGCGGTCTTTTGCTTCCCCACAGGGATATCGTTGGAGTTTTTACAGAGGCGCCCACATGCATTGCCCCGCCTTCTCCGCACACAAGAAGGTTGGACTTTGCAGCAATTGCGGCAAAGTCCATAATCTTAGGTGAATCAAAATAAACTGCATTACCCGCTATTCCCTTTGTAAGCGCCTCTGCCTTTCCCCTGTCAGCAGGCGCAGAGGAAATTATAATTGCTGCATTGTATTTTTGACAAAGCATATTCCCCAGTTCCTTAAACTTGTGAAGCGGCCAGGTGTTTTCCGGCTTATTGTTGCTGACATTAAATACAACCACCCCTCTATCCCCATGTGTAAACGGATAAGCTTTTAAAAAATCACGTGCTTTATTCATTGAATCAGCAGGGATTTCAATGCTTATGTCTTTTACTGTGTTTTTTATTCCAATGGCTTTAATAAATTCAAGGAGCGCATCAACCTGATGGAGGGATCTCCATTTTTCACAAGAGTTTACAGGCAGATTATAACAAAATTGAAGCGGATGCCATTTATCCGGCATACATCCGGCGCGTATCCTTGCCCCGCTAATCAGCGTGATTGCCGCAAGCGTTGACGAAAAACCTCTTTTTACTCCTATCACAAGGTCGTATTTTCTCTTATTTTCTCTGAAAAGCCTCCAATAATTAAAATATTTGTTTTTATAAATGCCGCGCCCTTTTTTGTACACCAGCACCTCATTTACAAAAGATGCGCCTGCGACCACCCCTGCATTTATGCTGTCAGCCAAAACAGTGATATGCGCATTGGGAAATTCCATCCGTATGGATTTAAAGACGGAAATGGCGCAAATCATATCGCCGATATTATTCCGGCGTATGAGAAGAATGTTTTTGATTTCGGGTTTAAGGGCTTTCAGGTTTTTCATTTCTTCGTATTTTTATTAAGAACACATCATTAACAATTATGTGTTCTTAATAACTTTGAAACCGCCTTTTTTACATCCTCCTGTTTTATCGCCTTCATACATTCCCTTAATTCAACGCCCTCGCAGCTTCCTTTTTTGCAGGGCTTGCATGGCATGTCTTTTGAGATAACAATATGCCCCCTGCTGTAGGGAGCCCATAAATTTTCCAATGTCGGTCCAAAGAGCGCAACCACAGGCGTGCCTACTGCCGCGGCTATGTGCATAGGCGCAGAGTCAACACCTACAAACAAGTCCGATGCCTCTGAGATTGCGGCAAGCTGTTTTATTGTGGTTTTACCTGCTAAATCTAAAACCCGTAAAGGGGACTGTCCCATCCCGATACTTCGGGAGGGACTGTCCCCGGATATGTGCATGAGCTCAGAGTTATTTTGTCTGTGTTCTGTGTTCTGTGTTCTGTAATCAGAAATCAGAGACAGAATCCTTTTTGCTTTTTCCATTTCTCTCCCATCCGGCGCTGATGTCACAATAACCTTTATCCCCTTTTCAATCAGCCAGCCGATAATCTCTGCCATGTATTCATCCTTCCAACATTTCCAAAGCCATCTGGATGTCGGATGGATATGAACGACTTTATCAGTATCCTCTATACTATTTTCTTTAAAAATCTTTTTTACAAATGCCTTTGCCTCCTCCGGTATAAAAAAATCCACATCTTCATTCTTCGCATCTATGCCAAACTGCTTTACGACATCAAGATTCTGAAACACCATGTGTTTTTGCTTGTCAATATTTGCAAGATGCGTATACAGGTATCTTTTGCCTGCAAACCCTTTTTTGCCCGGGTCAGCGGCCAATCTGTATCTTGCGCCTGAGAAATAAGATAAAATCACCGCTCGGTCCCCGTTTGTAAGGTCAACTGCCATGTCAAAGCCTTTTGCCCTTATTTTTCTGAGAAATGCAATTTCTTTTGCAATGCGGTTAACCAAAGGCAATTTTTTTATTGAGCGGTCAAAGATAATTAATTCATCAATTGCAGGATTGCCTGAAAGCGACTCCTCTGTGCCTGAATTTATAAGGACAGACACCTTTGCATCCGGGAATGACTCTTTTAACGCCCTCATTGCCGGCGCTGACAAAAGAACATCTCCTATATGCCTGAGTTTTATGACAAGGATTTTTCTGACACTTTTAAATGTAGAAGGATTATCTGTCAAATCCGCCTCTTTGCGTTTCAATAAGACGTATAATCTCCCCTATCGCCCTGTCAATGGAATAACCCTCTGCCTTTGCCCGCGCCTTTTCCCCCATTTCAACAGACTGTGCCAGGGCAAGAGATATTTTATCCGCAAAAACCTTCTCATCAAACGGGTCTTTTATCGCAAAGCCCTCAGCCCCGTCACTAATTAATTCTGAGACGCCGTTATATACTGTGGTCACCACAGGAAGGCCTGACGCCATTGCCTCAAGCGAGGCGTTGCTGAACGGATCATAGATTGTCGGCAGGACAAATACGTCTGAAACCGTATAAAGATGTTCAAGAGATGTTTCAGCTCCCCAGAAAGTCACACTTTTATTTATCTTGAGCCTTTCTGCCAGCTCTATATATTTCAGCGATGGTCTTTTCCCTGCAACTATCAGCCGTTTGTCTTTCATCTTCAAAAGAGAAAATGCCTTTAAAAGGGTTTTAAGTCCTTTCCTCTTTAAATCAGCGCCTGCAAATAAGATTATACTGTGTTCTTTTATTCCCAATGAATCCCTCGCAATATTTTTTTGTTCTGCCGTAACAGGCCTGAACCTGTTACGGTCCACGCCGTTATAAATCACGCATATCTTATCCTCAAGAATTCTGTAATGCCTGATAATGTCATTTTTTACCATCATTGAGTTTGCAATGATTACCCCTGAATTTTCAAAACACTTTTTCTCAAGATAAAGCATGACAAGATGATGGGGGTTTATGGAAAAACTCAGACCTTTATAAAACGGTTCAACCGCCCTGCGTCTCTCAAGCCACTCCTTATGACAGCCGTCACCTGCTCTGTAAACCCCGTTAGAAAGCATGACAGGGGGGGTTTTCCTAACGTGGGGAATATCCTGAAATGGTATACGCTCAAAACTCAAAATACAGTCAAAAAATTCTTTTTTAAAAGCACTCTGAATGTTAAAGGCAAAAAACAGGTTTGAAAGGAAGGAGGGCTTTTTTACTGTTCTTATTTTGTGAACATTTGAAATATCCGCCCCCCATTCATTAGCGCTGAAGATTTGAACCTCATTGCCTTGCGCCTGAAGTCCTTTAAAGACAAGTCTCAGATAGTTTTCCGCTCCGCCGTATGGCGTGTAGTTTTTTCGTACGAGGGCTATTTTCATATTGTTTTTTGTTTGTTTTTACTGTATTATAACAAAGAATACACCTTAATGATTGCTCGCATCGTAAGTATACAATGACCAGGCAGTTCTTAAATAAAAACACAATTGCAATAGTGGGATTGGGATATGTAGGACTGCCCCTTGCTATGGAATTGTCAAAGGTTTTTAATGTCATTGGCTTTGACGTTAAAAAGACCCGTATTAAAAAACTCTCATCCGGAGTTGATATCAACAGGGAGTTTTCAAGAAAAGAGCTATCCCGAAGCATCGGGACAAAAATAGATTTTACAGATAATCCCGCAAAATTAAGGGATGCCCGGATAATAATTATAGCTGTCCCGACACCGATAGACGAACACAAAATCCCTGATTTGTCGCCCCTCAAGTCTGCCTCTGAACTTGTCGGCAGAAATCTTCAAAAAGGCGCTGTTGTTGTTTATGAGTCAACGGTATATCCCGGAGTAACAGAAGAAATATGCGTGCCGCTTATTGAAAAAACTTCGGGGATGAAATGCGGCAGGGATTTTAGGGTGGGCTATTCCCCTGAAAGGGTCAATCCCGGAGATAAAGTCCACGGCGTTACAGGCATTGTAAAGGTTGTCTCAGCGCAGGATAAAAAAACAACAAACCTTCTTGCTAAAATTTACGGCTCAGTCGTAAAAGCCGGAATTCATAAAGCTCCAGACATAAAGACGGCCGAGGCTGCAAAGGTAATAGAAAATATACAGAGGGATTTAAATATTGCGCTTGTCAACGAACTTGCAATCATCTTCAATAAAATGGGGATTGACACAAAGGAGGTGCTAAAGGCCGCCGGGACAAAATGGAATTTTCTTCCATTTCAGCCGGGGCTTGTCGGAGGACACTGCATAGGGGTTGACCCCTATTACTTGACTTTTAAGGCACAGGCGCTGGGGTATCATCCTGAGGTCATCCTCTCAGGCAGAAGAATTAATGACAATATGGGCCGGTATATTGCAGAGCATACAGTAAAACAATTAATAAATTCCGGCATCCCTGTCAAAAAGAGTAAGATTCTTATCCTCGGGCTTACATTTAAAGAAAATATCAGGGATACAAGGAATACCAAAGTTATTGATATTTACAATGAATTGTGTGACTACGGGGTAAAGGTCTTTATCCATGACCCGCATGCCATCAAAGAAGAAGTTTATGAAGAATACAGGCTTTCGCTTATTGAGAGGCCTGAAAGCGAAAAACCCTTTGACGGGATAATCCTTGCAGTAAGGCATAGTGAATACTGCAATCATACACTCGGATACTTTAAGAAACTATGCAACAGCAAATCAGTGCTTATTGATATAAAATCCGTCTTTAAGAAAGAAGCGGCCGTAAAAGCGGGTTTCAACTACTGGAGGCTGTAAAAAAAAGTAATCAGTAATTATTCCATCAAGTGTTTAAGTTGTCATTCCCGCAAGCCCCGAACAAGTCGGGACAGGCTCCGTGCGTCGGGAATCCTTCTGAAAACAAAGAAAGATTCTCAAAGCGAGTCTACGCGAAGAGTCGCTCCGACCGGACAAGCCGGAATGACAAAGGTGTCATCTTGATTGCAAAATGGAATTAGTAGTTAGTAAAGACTTAAGAGAAAAGGATATTTAATTATGAAAAATATTATCGTTACAGGATGCGCGGGTTTTATAGGGTGGAAGGTTTCCCATCTCCTGCTTGAAAAAAATAAGAAAGTTATCGGCATTGACAACATAAACAATTACTACGACCCTGCGCTCAAAATATGGCGGCTCAATATATTAAAAAAATATCCTAACTTCAAATTCTATAAAGTTGACATTGATGATTACAAAAAAACCAGAAAAATTTTTCAGGAAAACAAAATAGATGCCGTTATCAACCTTGCGGCAAGGGCAGGCGTAAGGGCGTCAGTAGAAAACCCGTGGGTATATCTTGATACAAATACAAAAGGGACGCTGAATCTTCTTGAGTGCTGTAAGGATTACAAAGTCAAAAAATTCATCCTTGCATCAACCTCAAGCCTTTATGCATCGCTGGACATGCCGTTTAAGGAGACATCAAAAACCGATACTCCACTTGCCCCTTATTCCGCCACAAAAAAAGGCGCTGAGGCATTATGTTACGCATATCATTATCTCCACGGCATTGACATAACCGTACTTAGATATTTCACTGTCTACGGGCCAGCAGGAAGGCCTGATATGAGTATTTTTAAGTTTGTAAAAAATATGGATGCAGGCAAGCCGATTCCGCTATTCGGCGACGGAACCCAGACAAGGGACTTCACATACATTGACGATATTGCCGACGGCACCATAAGGGCATTGAAAACCAAAGGTTATGAGATAATCAATCTGGGCAGCGACCGTCCTGTCAAACTGAATTATGTTATCGGGCTTCTTGAAAAGAATCTCGGCAAAAAAGCCAAAATCAAGAGACTGAAGATGCACCCTGCCGACGTCACTGCGACATGGGCGCACATAGAAAAAGCCAAGAAAATGCTGGGCTGGAAACCGAAGATGCCTCTTGAAAAAGGCATAGAAAACACTGTTAAATGGTTCATGGAGAATAAGAAGTTTCTGAAAAGTTTAAAGTGGAAGGCTTAGCAGGCTGGCTGTTTAGAAACAGCCTCCCGCCTCATGCAATTCCGTGTTGCAGGAGAAATCTATGTATTAAGATAAATTATGTATTAAGATAGATACAAAGTATACCAGTTTGGGCATAATTATAAAAAACGGTGTCCCAAAACAGCAAATTATATTTTAATATCATATAGTTAATATCATAATTATTCAAAGCGAGGTAAATAATGACGAAAAAGTTTCACCTTCCAAGCCGTCTTGAGTAAAGGTATTACCGAATTTGATATTGGAAGGGTTCTGACCTTTGATGAGCATATCAGATTTACAAATAGCATAGGATTCTGGATTAATTTCCTGCCCGAATACCTCCAGTCTTGCATCTGGATTCAATTCATGCATATATTCTTCAGCCACCGAAAGCATACCGCCTGTTCCTCCTGCCGGGTCATAAAGGGTTTTCACAATACCTTTTTTGCGTAAAATATCTTTATCATTTACAAACAAAAGGTTTACCATGAGGCGGATTACTTCACGAGGGGTAAAGTGCTCTCCCGCTGTTTCGTTGCTAATTTCTGCAAACTTCCGAATGAGCTCTTCAAAGACATAACCCATGTGCATAGTGTCTACATCTTTGAAAATTCCGTTAAACTCAGCAAAACGCTTCACAATCATGTAAAGTAAATCGTATTCATCCAGTTTTTTTATCTGGTCTTCAAAGCTGAAGTATTCAATAATTTCCTGTACGCTGATTGAAAACCCCCTGATGTAATTACGAAGGTTAGCGGCAATATTGTTGTGGTCTTTTGCTAATTCGGCAAAATCAAACTTGCTCCGATTGTGAAATTTTGCTTTGGCAGCATTGTTGAGAATGGGTTCAAGCACTTCAGGTTTCTTCCCTTTGTGTTTCTGATAAGCCTCCAATACTTTTTTCTTTGTCGGCTCTAACACATAATCTAAACGCCGCAACACTGTAAACGGTAAAATTACTTTTCCATAATCAGCCTGCTTGTAATGGCCTCTTAAAAGGTCAGCGATTGACCAGATGAAATTTGCTTTTTCCCTAAAATTATTTGTTGCCATGATTTTCTCTAATTCTCATCTAAAGTATCAGGCTTAATTATTGAGAAAACCCTTTATATTGTCAAGTACAAAGGCGCAGTCCGCTTAATCAAGTCTTCCCTGATTTAAAATCAGTTTTTCTGTTAAAATATCATGATGGTCATTTGTGTTACCGGGGCGCATAGCGGAGTAGGCAAGACGACCCTCTGTTCAATTCTGCTTCGGGAGCTTAAAGGCTTTGGCGCGATTAAATTTACAAAGACAGAGCTTTACACGGCAGTTGTGGATGACATTAAAATATTAAGCGAAAAAGGCAAGGATACGGCAATTTTTTTGGAGTCCGGAGCAGGGCGGGTTATATGGGTGCAAAGTCCTTATGATGCGTTGGAGGAGCCCCTTCAGATTGCATTAAGCAGGCTGTCTGATTTAAAAGGTATTATTGTTGAAGGCAACAGCCCTGTGGATTTTTTAAACCCGCATCTTGTAATATTCATTATAGGCGCTGAGGGAGAGATTAAACCGTCTGCCATGAAGGTTCTTGAAAAGGCGGATGTTATTGTCATAAATTCAAGAGAAAAGACTGCTCCTCCGGCATTGCCCAAAAATAAGGCTGTGATATTTTGCATTGATTTAGAAAAAAGGACTGGTGAGATTGATGAGTTCCTCACAATCGTTAAAAAAAGAATTAACCGAGAGCATTAAGAAGAAGGTCAAAGGCGGAATCATTACTTGCGCTTCTTTAAGGAAGATTGCCGAAGAGGCAGGCATTTCTTACAAAGAGGCGGGGAATGCCGCTGATGAATTAAAGATAAAAATCAGAAACTGCGACCTCGGCTGTTTTTAGGGCATAAGGCTCGCAGAAAAGGGGAATTTATTTTGCAGATGGAATTGAATGTACTGTTTTTTGAATTTGCGCTTACATTATATTTAATTGCTACTGTAATCGGTATTATAGGACTTTTCAAAGGCACAAAAATCTCTCATAAAGCTATTCTCATATTTACTGCCATTGGTTTTCTTTTTCATACGACAAATATTGCGGTAAGATACATCAAGGGAGGATATTTCCCTGTTACAAATATCCACGAGGCGGCATCTTTTTTCTCATGGTGCATTGTACTGCTTTTCTTACTGCTTGAATACAGGTATAAGATAGGACTGCTCGGGTCTTTCATAATGCCAATTGTTTTTGTCCTGATGCTTTCGTCATCCGTGTTTCCGAGGGAAATAAAAGAGGCGCCGCCGATGCTTCAAAGTTACTGGCTCTGTATCCACACTGTGCTTGCTTTTTTAGGCGATGCGGCGTTTGCCATGGCATTCGGCGTTGGAATTATGTATCTCATACAGGAGCGGCATCTGAAATCAAAGCATTTAAATGGGCTTTTTCAAAAACTGCCGAATATACAGGTTCTTGATGAGCTTAACTACCGCCTTATAACAATTGGTTTTCCGCTTTTGACTCTTGCCATAATAACAGGCGTAATATGGGCGAGCACCGCTATCGGACAGTTCTGGCGGTGGGACCCCAAAGAGGTCTGGTCTCTTATCACATGGATTATATATGCCATCGTCCTTCATCTCAGGCTTACTGTCGGGTGGAGGGGCAGAAAGGCCGCGATTCTTTCTATTGTAGGATTTATTGCAGTTATTTTTACATTCTTCGGCGTTAATCTCATTCTAAAAGGGTATCATGATTTTGTATGAATATATTGGTAGTAGGCCTTAATCATAAAACGGCAGAGGTTGAGGTAAGGGAGAAGGTAGCCTTTGACGGCAATAAGCTCGGCGATGCCTCTGATATCCTAAAGACCAATCCTCAGGTGAAAGAAAATATAATCCTCTCTACCTGTAACAGGGTGGAACTTTATGCCACTGTCAAAGACACTGTACAGGGGACAGAGGGCATTAAAAAATTTCTCTCTGATTTTCATAATATCCCGAAAGAAGTCCTTGATAAATCCCTTTATGTGCATGACGGCGGAGTCGCTATAAGGCATATCTTTAGGGTTGCCTCAAGCCTTGATTCAATGGTGGTGGGAGAGCCTCAGATATTAGGGCAGTTAAAAGACGCCTACGAGTTCTCGCTGAAAAGAAAATCCACAGGCATACTGCTTAACCGGCTGATGAAAAAAGCCTTCTCTGTTGCAAAGAGGGTCAGGACCGAAACTAAAATCGCAGAGAGCGCAGTGAGCATAAGCTTTGCGGCAGTTGAGCTGGCAAGGAAGATTTTTGAGGATTTATCCACAAAGACATTTATGCTTTTCGGCGCCGGAGAGATGGCGGAGCTTGCGGCAAAACATTTAATCAACAACGGCGTGAAAGATGTCCTTGTGACCAATAGGACCTATGAAAGGGCGGAGGAGCTTGCGAGGGAATTTAACGGCAAGCCGGTGCAGTTTGAAAGTTTTCTGCAAGAGCTTGTGCATACGGACATTGTGATTTGTTCAACCGGCGCGCCTCACTACATTCTTACAAAAGAGCATATGCATAAAATCATGAAGCAGAGGAAGAACAGGCAGATGTTCATAATTGACATCTCCGTACCGCGCAATATAGACCCTGAGATTAATGACATGGACAATGTGTATCTTTATGATATTGACGATTTGCAGGGGGTTATTGATACAAACATTCAGGAGAGAAACAGGGAGGCTGATAAGGCTGAGAAAATAGTAGAGACTGAAATAGAAGCTTTCTTAAAGTGGCAGGCGTCTTTGTCCGCAGTGCCGACGATTGTAGCATTAAGGGAAAAGGCAGAGGCAATAAGAAAAGAAGAGGTTGAAAAGACTATGAGAAAATTGGGAGGGCTGAAACAGGAGGAAATTCAGGCTGTAGAAGCCCTGACAAATTCCATCGTTAATAAACTTATTCATCCGCCCACTGCTGCGCTGAAGAGCGAGATGGAGGATAAGGATGTGATGGTGGACATTATCAAAAGGCTGTATAACCTTGATGTAAAGGAAAATTATGAGCAAGAATAAAGTTGTTATTGCAACACGCGGCAGCAAGCTCGCCTTATGGCAGGCTAACTGGGTGAAGGCACAGCTTGAAAAAAGAAATCCCGGATTGACAATAGACCTTAAAAAGATTAAAACCACAGGAGATAAGATATTGGATGTTCCGCTTGCAAAGGTCGGCGGCAAGGGGCTTTTTGTCAAGGAGATTGAGGATGCGCTTTTAAGAAAAGAAGCAGACCTTGCAGTGCACAGCATGAAGGATGTGCCTACTGATTTGCCCAAAGGACTTTATATAGCAGTTATATTAAAGCGGGAGGATCCGAGGGATGCATTCATAACTAAAATTTCAAATTCCATCCCGAATAAGTCGGGACAAATTTCAAATTTCAAAAGTCTGCCGAAGGGTGCAAGCGTAGGCACGAGCAGTTTAAGGAGGATGTGCCAGCTTTTAAGCATAAGGCCTGATTTAAAGATTGCCCAGTTGCGCGGAAATCTGGATACGAGGATAAGGAAGCTTGAGGGGGGGCAGTTTGACGCAATTATTGTTGCCGCAGCCGGCGTAAAGCGCCTCGGCATGGCAGAGAAAATTACTGAGATACTTGAGCCAGATATCAGCCTTCCTGCAATTGCGCAGGGCGCTGTCGGGATAGAATGCAGGACTGATGATAAATTCATAAATGAACTTATTGCGCCTTTAAATCATGAAAAGACGTCCATCTGCGTCAGGGCGGAGCGCGCATTTCTTAAAAAACTGGAGGGCGGCTGTCAGGTGCCTATCGCAGCGCATGCGCGGTTAGTTGAGAGTCAGGGGTCAAAATCAGACGCATCACGCATCACGCATCACGAGTTACTATTTATGGAGGGTCTTGTCGGAAGTGTTTCAGGCGACAGGATTATCAAGGATTCCATTCAGGGCAAGCCTGAAGATGCGGAAAAATTAGGGCTTAAACTTGCAGAGGAATTAATCTCCAAAGGCGCAGGAAAAATTCTGGCAGAAGTTTATTCAAGGGAGTAAAGGGGTGTGCTTTATCCTCTTGAAGCATTTGAATTATCAGGACCAGTATGATTTTTTCTTGTATGCTTCATCGTGCGGACCCATATCCACGAACTTGACGGTTTCATCTTTGCACTTTAGGCAGTCATGACAGAGAACTATTTTGTCATCACCTTTTGTCCTGCAGACCTTACAATACAGGTAAATTATGAGGAAATTCTTCTTAACAGGACTGCTGTAATATCCCCTGAAATTTCCTTTTAACGGCTCGCCGAGGGCGATAGGGTTTTCTATTATCATATCCACTTTTTTTTGTACCGCCTTCTTTACTGAACTGTGCTTTTTCAGGGATTTCACAAAAATATCGCTGAACAGCGCTTCCATCAAAAGACCTCATTGTACTTGAACCATTTCATCTTGCCCGTCCTGATTTTAGAAATTGTATCCAGAAGGCTTTCCTTAAAATTAGGGTCGCTGAGAATTATTTCAGTAGGCTCAGTTAGAACTGTCCTCTTCAGGTTTAAAACAAACTGTGTAAAGACTTCGGAGACCGTGGTTCTCTGTTCCTCAGCATACGATTTAATATACTCTATCAAGTCTTCATCAAGCGTTATATTTACCTTGCCTTTGTGCATTATAGACACCTCCTTTACATTATACGCCTATTATACGCCTAACTGTTTTTAGATATCAAGTCTCCTCTACTCTACCCTTCGGATTGCAGACGAATCGTAGACAATCTCAATCCTGCCTATCGCAGGCAGGCTCCTGCCTTCTGCTCACCGGATAATGTGCCTGCCTTATTTTGTTGTTTCCCCTCTATCAAGTCGGTACGACTCGTTTCCGAGAGGGGATTAAGGGGTGTGTTGCTTTTTGGCGGCAAGGATTTGGTCAACGAGCCTGCCTGACGGCAGTCAGGGGTGATGAAGGGCTGGGAATCGTTTGTCATCTTGTTGATCTTCTGATGCGCACGCCTTCCGGGGTTATAATAATCAAATTCCCTTTTATGTCTTCTTTCTTGATAGATTGATAATACTTTTTGAAAATCGTGAGTGTCTCATCAACAGTTCTTTTATATATTTTAGCAACAACAATTCCTCCGCATCTCTCCGGAGGAAACCTGAATATTCTTGTGAAATCTTTGTCCATAGTAATAATGACCATGTTTTCCTTGCACGCTCTCTCAAATACCTCATCATCAGAAATGCCGGAAAGACCACTTTCTCTAATACTCAGTACATCGTTTCCAAGAGATCTCAAATAATCAATAATGGGCTCAAAAAGGTTTTCATTGGCAAAAATCTTCATGCTGCTGTGACCCCTGCCTCCTCATCAGCAAGAATAGAAGCATATAGCAGGCATGCCCTGATGTCCTCATCGGTAATATTGGGATATGCTTTTTTAATCCCTTCAAAACTCTCTCCTGCAGCCAGAAGATCTAATACGATATGCGCAGGGATTCGGGTGCCTTTAATACACGGCTTGCCGCTGCATACCTTCGGATCAGATTTTATTCTTTCAATACTAATACTCATATTCTTCACCTCCGCTTGACCTTAGTATACCAAAAATTGATTACTTCTTCCCTTCCGCTCTGACCTATGGGTCGTAGACAATCGCAATTTCTTCATCTGTTAATCCGTAGAGGGCATATACCATTTCGTCAATCCGGCACTCAAGGACAGGGGGGTTCTGTTTGCTGTTAATGTTGATTAATTAGAACCGTCCCCGATTCCCACCGCCGTCCCCGATTCCCACCGATTCCCACTCTATGCCTTTTTCTCTCTTGCATCTCACACCTCCTAAGGTTTTAAGATTGTATTGTAACCTAACCTTTCGGTGTGTCCACTATTTCGGGGGAAGTCCAGTGCAGAGGCGCAATAGCGCAAAGGAGCGGACAATATTTGTGCGGAGACAACTTTTAATCTCAGTAATTCTTATTATTTGTGCAGTCTATCCTGAAGGTGTCTCCGGAGACCCTGGTGCCTGAATTTCCAAAGGCGCTGGCCCTGAAGCAGGGGGTCTGCGCTGTGCCTGCCAAGACTATGTTCTGCTCAATGCAGTAACTGAAGTTTAGTCCGCTTCCGGGCTGAAACCCGGGGAGCAGCGCTTGTATTGCGGTTATGTTGTCATTGCCTGCCGAGCATGTGCCTACGGATGCGGTGTAAGCTGAATTTTCAGCCATAAACTGCTCTTCAAGCAGTCTCAAAGACTCAAGGTTTGTATAGGCCTCAGCCCTTGCCGCCCTTTTCTGCTGGCCGAGATATGACGGAACGGCGATTGCGGCAAGGATGCCGATGATTGCAACTACGATAATTAATTCTGTGAGCGTGAAGCCTTTTTTGTTATGCATACTTACCTCCTACTAAAATATTGTTCAAAATTGTTCAATGTTGTTCAAGATTGTGGAAATCGCTTACAACGATTATGCCTTAAGCAGTGACACAACCCAAACTGCAAAACATAGTATAAAGGATAATACCCCGTAAAAAGCAAATTTACTCCTTATTTTGCCTTTGTCATCAAAGCCCTTAAATATAATAAAGACAACTGATGCTACCCATCCGATAAATCCGGCTTCCATAAAAAAAGACCATAAAGGAGACGGCATGCTGTCAATCTTTAAGACATGCAGGAACTTCTTTTTTTCATTTTCAGCCTCTTCTGATTTGATAGAGCCTTCCCTGATTAAAATCCTCACATTGAGGTTTGCAATTTTTTCGTCGCATTTTTTAATCCAGTCTCTACCCGGCGTAAAGAGGCTTCTTGAGGCATAAAAAGAGCTTCTTATTGATGAGTATGCCATGACTGCCCAGTCAAGCCTGTCCTGTTTTTCATACATCTCGCCTGTCTGCCACAGCCTCTCTGCCGCGCGCTGAATATAAGGCGAAAAAGGCGTATAAAAATGCATGGAATTATCATATTCCCTCATGGCAAGTTTAAAATTATTTTTTGAAAGATAATCCTCTGCCGCCATGAAATAGCTTCTTTGCAGATAAAAAATCCTTGCCCCAGTTATCAGGAGGAAAATAAAAAGCAGAAGCATTACGGCAATAAGATATTGTCTCATTTCTTATTATTGCCCTTTATTGCCGATTTAAGCC
>JACRGX010000024.1 GCA_016212185.1 Nitrospirota bacterium | reverse complement strand
GTCAGCCGGTGATTGTGAAACTAAGTCAGAGTGTGTTTTTGATGTGCGTATCGCTTTAGATTAAAGCGGAAGATTATTTATTCAAAATCCGCTAAGGGTGATTTTTTGCCCTTGACAAGCGGAAGCCTTATAAGTGTTATGTGTTCTTTGTTCACTAGTTGACATACACTACCGTATTGCTTTTGCTTAAATATACTTGAATGCAGTTGGTGTTTGGGTTTAGCTTCCAAATAGATTATCTTTATTCGTCTTAACAAATCAACTTCTATATTCTCTACTGTTTTTATTTCTACCCCTTCAGTATCAATTTTAAGAATGTCAATATATCCTTCATTGGAGAGAACATTCTTAATTACATCATTGATTTCTAAACAATTAACTATAATCATTTCTTTTGATTTTATTCCGATGCCGCCATATCGTCCTGTAGCCTCAATCCCAAATTCTAGTTGACCACTTTCATATGAAACGGCATTTTCATGCAAGCTGTACCTTTTTAAAAAACCTGAGAGATTCTTTTTGAGTTTTTCAATGTTCCTCTTGTCAGGTTCATATAGATAGCATTTTGATTCATTATTCCTCGAAAGAAAATACAAGGCGCTTATACCAATATTTGACCCTATGTCCACAACGGTACTTACGCTTTCATCAGCAGGGTAATCTGAACGGCAAAAAATTTCGTTTACTGTCAGCATATCATGATGGCTATATAGTTTTGGTTCTATGATTCCAATAGGAGTCTTTATCTTTATATCATAAGGATAACTGCCAATTCCTGTTAGGTACCGAGATGTATTTTCTAAGAAGTCTGGATAATTCCTTGCCATATTTATTATGGCAATATAGTGTTGTTTCCCAATTATTGCCCTCAGTATCTCCTTTATTCCTCTATTCCCAAACATAACCTACCTCATGGTTCGTTTGTTGATACTATCAACTATTTTGTGTAAATTTGATATAGTGAGGTCTGATGTCAATAATTTTGTGTAAGCGCCTCTTTCGGTGTGTCCGCTATTTCGGGGGAAGTGCGTCCAAAGCACGCATGAGCCATTAGCGTCAACTATTGACATAAGATCTCAGAAAGTAATTTTAGTTCGGCCTCAGAGTGTGTAAAGTGTAAGCTGTGCTCTTAACTGTATTGTAAGCCAATTCATGTAATTCGAGCAAACGGTCTGTTGGAACTTCTGAAAGATTACAGCCAACCGTATGATAATATAAGAACCGGTTGAAATCCATGTATTCATCTACTTTACCCATTTTCAAAGCTAAATTCCACAGTGGCGAGTCGGGGTAAGGAGTTAAAATAGAAAATGCACTTTCGTTGGCATCAAGTTCTTTTGCGAACTCAATCGTTTCCATGATATCTTTTTCCGTTTCTCCAACCATACCAAAAACATACGAACAACGAATAATCCAATCATATTCCTTAAGAAGTCTGATTTTCTCTCTCATGTGTTCTTTTGATTCTCTTGGCCCCTTGCCAATGGCTTTCATAATCTTTTCGCTACCCGATTCAATGCCTGGCCCCACATATTTTACTCCACTGGCATACATCGCATCACAAACTTCTTTGTCAATTTGGTCAAGACGAAGTTGGACACTGATATTCAATTTGATTCCGCTTTCCACGATTCTTTTACTTAAATCAAGAACACGCTTTTTTTGATTGGTGTATGTATCATCCATCACGAATAGATTGGAAATACCCATGTCTTGAATCTGTTTTAACTCTGCAATAACATTATCAAGATTTCTCCATCTAACCAATGTGTTTGCTGCGCCACAAAACGCACATTTGCCTGGACAACCACGGGAGAACATGGCACCCGTTTGTGATGATACTATTCCTCGAGCGTAATCAACATATTTACTGTGGTCATAGATGTCACGGGCAGGAATCGGGCAAACATTCAAATCAACAGCACGAATGGTTGTTTGAATAGGTTGATTCAATCGCAAACGATGCTTTTGGGTAACTACTCCATCGCCATTTGATTTATAAGCAATACCTGGTATTTTAGACGGATCCGTTCTATTAATAACCGTGTCAACAATAGAAACAACCGATTCTTCTCCCTCACCAATACAAATAAAATCTGCCGCACTTGTATTAAGGCTTGGAATTGGAAGCGCACTTACATGAGGACCACCTAAAATAACCGTGACATTAGGAATAGCGTCTTTAATCTTTTTAGAAAGTGAAGTGATTTGACTATACAAAGGTGTCGTGCCGCTAATGCCGACAAACTCAGGCTGACTATCGGCAATTTTTTTTACAATCTCATCTTGGGACAAATCATCAGCACTTGCGTCTAATACCCACACAGAATGGCCGGCTCGTTTAAGTGCGGCCGCTATGTAAGCTTGGCCCAGTGGAATTCTTCTTGTACGGGCACGGCTGAAAGTATAACAAGCCGCATCATTTGGGTTTATTAAGCTGAATCTTGCCATATAATAATTCTACCCATAATTTTATTTCATCTTTTTAAATAAGTCAACTATTTGTGAGGTCTTTGTGAGGTCTTGTGAGGTCTGATGTAAATAATTTTGTGTAAGCACCTCTTTCGGTGTGTACGCTAACCCTGGGAAAGTGCATTGTATAGTTTCAAAATATCGCTGTTCATACGCTGAACATTAAATTGTTTGACTAAAACCAATGATTTTTTGCCCATACTACGTCGCAACTCCTTGTCTTCAGTCAATAAAACTAATGCTCTAAGCAGTGAATCTTCATCATTGACTGGAACTATGAAACCATTACCCTTATGAACAACATAAAGCCCACATCTTCCTACTTCAGTAGTTACTATGGGTAACCCAGCTTGCATGGCTTCTAAAACTACATAAGGCCCTGTTTCATATCTACTGCTTAAAGCGAATATATCAAAAAGAAACATTGAAGCATAGCCGTCTAATTCACCCAAAATAAAGACATGGTCGTCTAGTTGTAAATCTGATATTAAACTGTGTATAGGACTAAACCCATTACCTACCAATATCAAGGAGCATCTGTTGTTGTTTAATATTAGTTTTTTGAATGCACCTATGAGAGTATGTACTGATTTAGCTGGCAAATTATGCCCAACAAATCCAACACAAACATGATCATTCGGAATATTAAAATTTTCACGACTATACTGTTTTGATTGATGCATATATATATCGATCCCAATTGGTATTAAATACAATTTATCTTTAGCAAATCCCATATCTACGCAGTGGTCATACTCTTGCTCCGAAACAGTTATTACAGCGTCTGTTATAAAGAACAATAAATGTTCAATAAATTTGTAAACTTGTTTTTTTATTAAACTTATTTGAGGATCCATCGTTATTAAAGTATGGGGCGTAAATACCTTTTTAGAAGCTGTAAATACCGCAGATAATCTAGATAAGGCTCCACCTTTAGAACTATGACCGTGAATTATATTGAAAGGGCCATGCGATACAATATATCGTCTTATTAGTAGGATACACCAGAAATCAGAAAAAGACGGTTTTGTCTTCATTGGAATAGAATATAAGAACAGACCAGCAGATATTAATTCATTGATACTTTTTTCAAATTTATAATCCATCCTCAGTGGTGAATATATCAAATGTACTTCATGCCCGCTATCCAATAAGAATTTTGCCAAGTCAATAACACATTTACTAGACCCACCACCGCTTGATTCAATAACTAATAATATTTTCATTTCAATGCTAACATTTTCGATAAATGAGAACCGAACTTACTTGTTTGGCATTTAGAGTCAAACCTCACTAAACCCTCTTGGTAGCCAGTGTTGGCAATTTGAGAAGATTGCAAAGGATTATTTATTATCCAAATCAGCTTAGATGATAGTTGTTCATGATTATTATATTCGAACAATATACCGTTATGCCCGTTGGTAATTGCATCGCTCACTCCTATAACATCCGACGCAATACATAATAAACCAGAAGCAAAGCCTTCTATAATTGCTAAAGACGGTCCACCTTCATATTTTGTCGATAAACAACATATATTGTACTTGCTCAATAGTTGTGGGATATATTCGACTTGTCCTAATATTGTAATCTGACCAGATAATCCCATTTTGACGATAAAATTAGACAGCAACGATTTGTCTGGTCCATCACCTGCGAAATCGATATGAAAAGGTATGTTATTGGCTTTCAATAAACTAGCTGCTTTTATGATAGTTCTGTGATCTTTTTGAAATAAGTCTAATCGAGCAATTACAATAATATTTAAAAAAGCAAAGGCATCATCTTTGGATAAATCTTGTCTATCATATGTACTAAAGTCCACTGCATTTTCAATTATGGTTGACTTATTAACATCCACATAACTAAATAAACTCGTATAAAATACATTACTTGATTTTGAAACACTAATATGACTATCAATAAAAAAATTAGAAAAATAAAATAAATACTTTTTTATACTACTATATGATAATTGTGGCCCATGTTCCCATATCACTATTGGCTTGGACATCCGCAATTTCAGGATAGGGGCATAAAATATCGCGGGGATAATTCCAGAAAGCACTATTACATCGGGTTCAAATGAAGTAGCTTGTTTAGATATGGTTCTTATCGATCGTAATATATTAATAACTTCACCAGTAGATCTTCTATGGCTGGTAACAATCTCCAAACATTGAACCCCATTCGAAAGCAATAATACTTTGTTATTATTTTTAGCCGGTCTACCGACAAAAACCACGAAAGGGGTCCACCCATCTTTATTTAAATTAATTGCAAGCTGCGAAGTTGCTGACGCAATGCCACCATTAAGACCTTGTGCCACAAAAAAAATTTTTTTATTGACTAAGGGGATTGACATTTTGTCTCGATATGAATATTTTGAAAAGCAACAAATTTATGATAAATACCTGAATAGCTACATCATTAATAAATCCTGCGCTAAAACCTAACGTGATAAACTGACAAACAATTAAAGAATAATATAATGAACAATATTGATCATTTAGCGACTTACGATATTCTAAATAGGCCCAACCAAGAAGCAAGCCAAATAGAACACCTCCAACAAGCACCCCAGAAATTGGTCCTAATGACCTGCTAAATTCATTCAAGGAATTGAAATTAGCGGTAGATCCAGCTTCTTCCATTACATTTGGTATTATTTGATTCGAAAAAAAAGAAGATGTATTCAGTGGTTTATCGGGCCAAAATGCTCTTGGAATAAACTGAATTATCGCCGTAAGCATTGACAAGCCCATATCAGGTTCCATTGTTTTTACAAGCTGATGCCCTTTTACATACATTTCAAGATAATCGAATCTATTAAATATGTTTACAAGTAATTCAGCGTTAATATTTATTTTACCTATTATTTCAATAAAAGATATTTTGTCGTTAAGATTTAACAACCTGAACTGGTTATGAATCACGGCATAGAGCATTATTAATGGCATTATAAGAACCACATATAACTCAACTTTTAGTTTCTTATAAGCAGACATAAATATAACAAAACATATAAAACCGCTAACTATTGTTGAAGCATAACCACTAATAACTGCATATCCAAAGCATATTATCGTAGCAAATATTAATTTAGAGGGCGGTCTTTTTTTAGCTAAAAAAATACATTGTAATAAATCTACAACCATTAAGTTGATTAAGAAAAGTATAACAGCTAAGATGTAAAACATCCCTTTTGCTTGTGTAAACCTTCTTACTAGTATTGATTGTATTAATGGATTTATATCCATTGCAAATATTACAATTAAAACAAGTGCGATAGGTAACAATATTGAAGTAAAGTAGGCTTTGTTATTGACTAAGTATGTATAACTAAAATTAATATGTTTTATATTGTTCATGTATATAAATAGCATTGACGTTAAGTATGCTGTTGTAATATATGCAATAAAGTACCACAGCTCAATATCTATATCCGTCTTTTCAACATCAAGCAAAAAGTCAATATTAAATATAGTATTAAAAACATATTTAAGGACAAAAAATAAAACAACGTTGCCTGCAAGCAAAAAATATGGATTCGCAAGTCGCTTTGGCGTGAAAATTAATGGTGTAATTAAAACTGCACAGAGAGCAACTATTTCATAATTTAACCATTCCATACAGTATGTAATAATCTTTTAACTATAGGGGTTCTGTATCGGTTTGAGCAATAACTGATAAACCTGCCAATTGATATCCTTATAGTTTCATTAAACAATGACCAGTTGTATTTATTACGAATCAAACGATTTTGTTTTATTGCTCCCTTGCGATACTTAATAGCACCAGCGTCCTCATGGATTGTATAGTGAACTAGTATTTTTCTAATACATCCGATTTTATATCCATTACTTAATAGTCTCATGCAAAATTCAAAGTCTGGTGTCAGCGAAAATAGCGGGTCAAAATATCCTGTCGCTGCAATTGCATTACGCTGGACAAAAAAACAACTATGGCATGTAAACCCACCCTGTCTGAACATAAGAACATGTTTAATATGTGCCTTGTCCATTACTCCTCTGTATGTAATCATACCCCGATTCAAGAAATTCCCATTTTTGTCAATGAATAAGGCATCACCGCTAACCGCACAATATTCGGAATTATTCTCAAGAAAGTTGACCGCTTGCTCAATAGCATCCAATACATAAAAATCATCACTTGCCTTAAAACCAATTATATCTCCGCTAGCAAGCGTAATGCCCTTATTAGTTGCGTCAACCTCACCGCTGTCTTTTTCAGAAACATACATCATTCTTTTATCACACTTAGAAACCTGATTTAGTATTTCTACCGAGCCGTCTGTAGAGGCATTATCCATAACAATTAACTCTATATTTTGATATGTTTGGTTAAGAACATTTAAAATACTTTTTTCTAGAAAAGCCACACGATTATAGGTAGGCATTATAATCGTAACTAATGGTTGGTTGGCAGTAGTCATAATAGTATTTCCTTATTCACAACAAACCAATCGATAGTTTTTCGTAATCCTCTTTGCAGGGTAGTCATCTGTTGATCAGCATTTAATTTGTTCAGTTTGCTTGTTACAAGGCATTTATTTTTTGCGCCCACATATTTCGTTGTATCAAACTGAATCCATTCAAAATTATATCCGACAATTTCGCATATGTGAGATGCGAATTCCCGAATTGTATATTCGCGACCTGACCCTATATTTATAAGATCGTTTTCACATTTATCTGTAATTCCCAGCATAATCCCAACAAAATCATCTATAAAAACTAATTCTCTTTTCTGATAACCATCGCCCCATAGAACAACTGGTTCTCCATATTCTTTTCCCCTTATAATCTTTCTTATAATATCAAAGATAAAATGCATCTGTCTTCCATCTGTATGATAACCGGGACCATAAAGGGTGGAAGGGACAAAACAAAGATATTTCAAACCATATTGTTTATTCAATGCAAGCAAGCCAGAGTAAAGCATTCGTTTGGTCATAGCATATGTGAAGAGGCTATCTATCGGCTTCCCAGTTAAATAATTCTCTTCAATCAGTTCTAAATCAGGATCATACGCGCAGCTTGTTCCCATACAGATTAATTTTGCCTGCGGCTGATATTCTTTCCACCATGATAGGACATTGGTATTAATCTGTTGATTAATTATCCACTGCTCTCCTGAATGATACAGGCAGAAATCTCCGGCTTGAGTCCACGCCGCTAAGTGATAGATTTGGTCATATTGATTGTTATTGAAGTTTAGTAATGAGTCTTGCCTGGTTAAATCACAATTTTTAGAGTTTAAACGGATTAATTCATGCCCTTCCGTCTCAAGCTGCTTGCATAAAGCGGTTCCAAGAAATCCCGTCGCACCGGTAATGAGTATTTTCATATTAGTCTTTTAGCCACGGATATTCACAGATTATCACTGATGTTTTTTCTTTTATTATCTCAAGAATAACAACTATAATCTCTTGAATTTGAATCTATCCGTGTTCATCCGTGCGAATCCGCGGCTACAACTTTTCAGCCACTGATTTGCACAGATTACCGCTGATACTTTTTCTTTCATTATCATAGACAAATCTCTTAAATTCTGGCTTCTGTCCAAAATTAACAAGGAACCCAATTTCTATGTTTGTTGCTCTCAAATAGTTCATTACCTGTGCCTCATGCTCAGGCGCTAAAGCACGTCCCGCCTTTATTTCTACTATCACTGTGTCTTCTACAACCAGATCTGCCCTATATTCACCAATAACCATAGTTCTAAAATGAACAGCTATATCTTTCTGCCTTTCTACCTGTAATCCATAACTCTCAAAAACAATATTTAAAGCACGCTCATAAACAGATTCCAGAAATCCATATCCAAGCTCATTATATACTTCATAAAAACCTTTAATAATCTTATCTGTCAATTCTTTATGTTTTAGTGACCTTGCATTCATTTGTACACATCCGTGCGAATCCGCGGCTATAACTGTTCAGCCACAGATTTACACCGATTACCGCTGATGTTTTTTCTTTCATTATCATAGGTGCTCATCCGTGTTTATCCGTGTAAATCCGCGGCTTAAATCTCCTTTGGATTAACAGGAAAATAAAATTCCACACCTTTATCAATTAAATGTTTATTATTCGCTAAAATTTCTTTTTTAAAGTTCCAGGCAAGTACATAATAGATATCCGGATGTTCAGCTAATTCTTTTTCTATTACTATGGGGATGTGCATGCCGGGTGAATAAAGTCCGCGCCGCAACTCATTTTTTTCTACAAGATAGTCAATATATGTAGTCCCTACGCCGAAATAATTCAATAGTGTATTCCCTTTGACCGGCGCCCCCATTCCAAATATTTTTTTATTTTCTTTCTTAACCCTGTCAAGATAAGTAATATTTTCTTCTCTCATTCTTTTTATATTTTCAGCAAACTCTAAATAAGCAGAAAACTTGTTACTGCCGGCAGCCACCTCTGCCTGCCGCATTTGTTGCAATCGTTCAGAAGGCGGATTTTTACCTTTATGCCTAACAAAACCAATAATTGAACCTCCATGTATCGGTGACAGATAGGCATCAAACATAGAAAGCCCATGACGATTTAACAAGACCTCTATTGTCTGTAAGTTATAATAAAGCAGATGCTCATGATAAATCTGGTCAAATGCCAGATTTTCTATAATCCGCTTCATGTAGAGAAACTGCACAACAAAAACTCCATCATCTCTCAATGCCTCTCTAATGCCTTCAGCGACAGAATGAAGTTCTTCAAGATGAAAAAAAACACCAGCCGCGTTTATTAAATGAAATTTGCGGTTTATTTTTCTTGCCGTATCAAGATTAAAAAACTCATTCAATGTTTCAACTCCTGCTTCATTAGCAATCTTTGCAGTAGTTTTAGAAGATTCAACTCCCAAAACATTATATCCTAAAGCTTTAAAATGCTTTAATTGCGTCCCGTCATTTGAGCCAATATCAAGAACTGATTTATTATTTGTATTTTTAAAGAACCTTGAATCCACATCCTCAGCCACATTTTTAAAGTGTTCGCTCAACGACTTGGTAATACCGGAAAGATATGTATGGTTTCCAAACATAACCTCTTTTTTTACTGTGTAGTCAAGCTGTGCCGTTAAGCAGTCATGGCAATAGAGGACCCGAAGCGGATAGAACGGCTCCTTTCCAACTTCTTCTTTTTTTAGAAAGTGATTTGCCCAGGGCTGGATACCAAGGTCTACGGCAAGCTCTAAGTTTATTAAATCACAAACACGGCAGTGCATAGTTGAAGTAACATCATTTATATTCAAATAAATTTACCTTGTTTAGTTAACTTTGTTGAACCATACTTTCTAATAAAATATTTTTTCGCTATCATTTTATGAATATCTCTATAAACAACTTTCAATCCTTCCGGTGCATAGGGAGATACTATCTTGCGGCATTCAAGTGCAAAAATACTCCATATAAGGCGGGGTGATAAAAAATCCACATATTTTGGATTAGCCAGCATTAAGCGAAGCATATTTTTACCAAAAATAGATAAAATATTGCTTTTCTGAAACATTAGCAGAACATCTTTATACTCCAGTGACTTCAGATAATCAAGCATATTCCTTAAAACCTCACGCTGTTCTGAGAATCTTTTTGTGCCTGCTGATGAATATGAGTTTGGCAACACTCTTAAAGCAGCCATTGCTTCCGGGATATAACAAATGCCATGTCTGAATGCAATAACATGCAGAGAAAACCAATCACAGTGCCACTTCAATCCCGGCTTAAAGCCGCCAGCTTCAGTTAAAGCAGTCCGTTTTACGATTGAATGGAAACCTGATATCCAAAAATGTGTTTTTTTTAATAAACAAATAATTTCACTCGGCGAAAAGCAGCATGGAGCATCAACTATATTAAAACATTTCTCAGATATGGTTCCTGTAATCCCATCTAAAGTTGCAAAATCTGAGCAGCAAAGCCCTGCATCTGGATACCGCGCCAGCAAATTCATCGTATTTTCATAGAACATAGGGAATATCCTATCATCCGCTGAAAAAAAATGAATATATTCACCTGTAGTGTGCTGTAAGATGCGTTTCAAGGAAAATTCAACTCCCATATTTTTTTTATTCTTTAAGAAGATTATTCTGGAATCTCCTCTTGCAAACTGCTCTATTATTTCAACACTATTGTCTGTTGAGCCATCATCAACTATAATTAATTCAAATTCTTTATACGGTTGGGTCAGTATTGATTCAATAGCTTCACTTAGAAAACAGGCATGATTATAATTAGGCAGGCTGATTGTAAGTTTTGGCGATTTCATTTTCTTAATTTCCTTGACAAGCTATCACTTATCCATTTAAATACTCACCACTACTGTTTATTATCACAAATTATATATGCCATTCCTTTCTGCAGCGATACCATGTCACTATAACCAAGGGGATAATAATCGCATTGACCGTTAAATATCCTATTGCCATTCCTTTAATGCCATAATATTTGCCCAAAATAAATGTTGACAGACCGATTAAACTTCCTGATATAACAGACAATCCCATCAATGGTTCCTCTTTGTGGGCACGCATATAGGCTGCAAAAGGAAGCGAAAATGTGACTATCAGTTGAGCTAAAATAAGCAGTCCTGCCGGCAAAGGAGCTGCCAATCTCAAAGACAATGGGTGATTTAACCGGTTTAATGCGTATATAACAAGCCAGATTGCAATGCCTGCGCATATACCTACAATAGTTACAACTTTGGTTATCTTCCAGAAAAGATAATTAAGCTCCTTATATTTTCTTTGAGATATTAAAATTCCGAATTGCGGCACTCTCGGCGCAAGCCATGAGTTTGACAACGCTCCAATAACTCCGATTACACTCCAAGTCATTCCAAATTGACCTGCCGCAACAGGTCCATGGTACTTAAAAAGAACAGGCGTAAAAAAAGAAAATACAAAATACCCGCTAATCCATGAAACAGCTATTCTCCACTGCATCGGTAATATATTTTCATACCACGAAATATGGTCTCTTTGCGGTATTGAAAACAGTAATGTCTTTAAAAATTTCCAATATCTTTTCTTTAGAAATATTAAGGCGCAAATAATGGTCGTAATGCTTGAAACAGCTACGGTCCATAATTCCGCGCCTGCTAACATTGCCGCCCAAAGCGATAGAGATGTACATAACCCCTGCCATAATCTGAATGCATATAAATTATTAACCTGATTGCACCCTTCAAGTAAGGACCATATTGGCACTAACAACAGTATCAAGCCTGTCAGTAAACATAACATTAACCATGGGAATAACCAGTTAATATTTAAAGCATTCACATTAGAACCGGAAAAGAAAATGGTTCCTCCAATACCTAACCCTAATATTAATACTATACCTCCCGCAAAATACCATCTTATTGAAACCCTTGCCAAACTAATCAATTTTGAAAGGGCCTTATCGTCCCCCGTAATTAAACCGTTTTTATCAAGGCTCAATTTGGACCACTCATGACTTGCAAACTGTACAATTACAGTTCCCAACCCTAATTCAACAAAAACCTGTAATGCAAGTAAATTTGCAAAGGTGTAATAATAGCCCTGCACATTAGGAGTAAATTTGGTCGCAATTAAAAGCGCCGTTATGGGCCCTGCGCAAATGCCCCACCCCCTTGCCAAAATTCCGTAAAAAACAGCGCGGTCCACGCCGGCTTTACTTAAATATTTCTTAAAATATAAAAAAACTTCTGTCAGATGCTTATTGGATGATAATAAATATTCGCTCACTTTAAATCCTTTAACGCCTGTTCATAACTCTCTATGGTCCCAATATCTCTGTGATATAAATCATTATGAAATGTATATATTCTACCGATAAAATGAGGCAATACTTCTGTACTAAAATCAATTATTTCTTTTCCCAAACCCTCAAGAAATCTAAAAATTGACGGTTCAAGAATGTAAACCGCACCATTAGCCAAGTTACCCGGGGGATTTAATGCTTTTTCATAGAAAGCCTTTACTACTCCCTGTTCGTCTAATTCAACAATCCCGCAAGTTTCAGGAGTTGAAGCAGAAAAAGTCATCATAGTTATCTCACAATCAGCAGGACGATTTTTGTGATGCTCTATGAAATCGCTCACATTAAATTTGGAAATATTGTCAGCATGAACAAGCATCAGTGTTTCTTCTTCAAAAAAATCTTTATTTTTAAGAAGAGTCCCGGCAGTACCGAGCAATTCCTCTTCATAAACTGCTTGAACTATGCTATTAAACTCACTCGCCTTTATATAATCAGCAACTTTATCAGCAAAATAGTGGAGGTTGACAAGTATCGGCTTAACCTTAGCATCATTGAGTATTGCAAGCCAATAATAAAGAAGCGGCTTACCATTGATTGGTACGAGGCATTTGGGTATTGTATCTGTAAGAGGGCGAAGTCTTGTTCCTAAACCCGCAGCAAGCAGTAAAGCCCTCAACCGCCAAGCTCCATTTTTAGTTCTTCCGGAGCAAGAGGGATATTACCAAGCCGGCCTACCTGGCATGCAGCGGCGAGAGACCCCAGATATGAACTTTGCCAAATATCAGCTCCGGCAGCCATAGCCATTGAGGCGCATGTCAGAAATGAGTCGCCAGCTCCTGATACGTCCCTGGGAGCAGTATTAAATGCGGAAAGGCGGTCGGTAAGCCACTTGTTTTTTTTGTTTGTTTCAGCATGAATAAGAACCCCTTCTTCCCCCAGTGTTATCACTATATTCCTTGTCTGTGCTTTCTGTCTGAGCTTTTCGGCAAGCACAACAAGACCTGATTCAAAATCATGGACAGCAAACCGCGCCTCCCTTTCTGTAGGGGTTACCAGAGCCATATTTCTAAACCTGGATATATCTCCGACCTGTGATGACGATTGGCTGTCGGCAACCATCATAATACCCAGTTCTGAGCATCTATCAATTATTTTATCTACCAACGGCTGCGGCAGACACCCGTAATTGAAATCTGCAAATATCAGCAAATCAACCTGATTAATAATATCGCAAATATCCTGAAACATCCGCTCCCGAATTTCCTTGTTAACCGCATGCTGCTTTAAATGACTAACTCTCAGAAGGGTCTTTTGTCCGGCTCTATATCTACACTTCAAAGTAGTAGGTCTGCTTTCGTCTTCATAAAAATGTACTTCCACTTTATTTTTCTTGAGATTTTCTCCGGCAAATAAAGCGGTTTCATCCTGACCGACAGTAGAGAAAAAATGCACTGCTCCTCCCAGCCCGCAAGCATGCGCCGCAACTATCCCTGCGCCTCCGGTATATTTTTCCTGCAGTACAGGGGTTACTACGATAGTAGGGTCCTCCTGTGACATGCCTAATGCATCGCACGTGATATATTCATCAACAATGATATCCCCTATAACGCAAATGTTAAGTTTTTTCATTTCCGGGAGAATATTACATAGCTGTTTAACATCAAATTTATGCCGTTCAGGAAAATCAAGCGGTTTTTTAATAGTTGAGATATTCAGTTCTTTCCACTCCTGCCTCATCAAGTCTATGGAGGAAAAACTTATATCTCCGGAGCAGAAAAGAAGCTTTCCTCCTGCCTTGGCAATAACTTCTTCTTCCGGATTATAGCCGTCTTCATGTTCCTTGCCTTTTACAACAAATGCAGGTTTCAATTTTTCAATAAGCAAAGAGGGGAAATCACGGAGGATAAAGCCATAATCAACCCAGCTTATGGACTGTATGCCTTCAAGGCGCAGGTCTTCTGCAATCATAGAACCGTTAGATTGAGAATCAAGCACTCCAACAACAAGATAGTCGCCGCATTCCTTTGCAAAGCGCAGAAGGCGGAGGTGTCCCGGGTGTATGATATTAAAATTGCCGGATACAAAAACAATGCGCTTGTTCTTAGTTTTTTCTTTAATATTTTGCAATGCAGCAATAGATTCCGGATGAAGCGGCATTATTATCCCTCCATTTCAATTAAGGCTCGGGTGATTTTTCTGTTTTCCATGTCGTCAAGCGCCTCATTTATACCTTCCAGCAGATACCTTTTGCTCAACAACTTTTCAAGGGGCATTTTGCCTCTTCTATATGAGTCGGCAAGCAGGGATATATCCCGGTCTGGCTTAGACGCGCCGCCCCAGCTTCCTTCTATTCGCTTTCCACAAATCAAATCAAAAGGGTCCAGTTCAATTTTACTTCCATAGGCAGGATGTGAGGCAAATACACAGAGACCTCCAAACTTTTTTACTGATTGAAAGGCTATTTCAATTGTTTTAGCATTGCCAGATGCTTCAACACTGTAATCCACGCCTTTATTATCAGTAATTTTATAAATCTCAGATACAGGGTCTTTATGGGCAGCATTAATTGTATGCGTAGCGCCAAATTCCTTGGCAAGTTCAAGTTTTGCTTCTTCTATATCTATTACAATAATTTTATTACATTCAAATAAGCCCACAGCCATAAGGGCGCTTAATCCAATTCCACCCATACCGAATATTGAGATCGTTGATTCCTTTACAGGTCTTATATGGTTCATCACAATGCCTGCGCCAGTTGGAATGGCACAACCAAAAAGCACTGCAACATCCAATGGAATCCCTTCCGGAAGTTTGACGCAACGATTCTCTGAAATAATACTATAGTTGCTGAATGTCGTTATAGCGCCCGCATTAAAAGTAATATTGCCTTTCTTGTATCTGGGACCGGGCGCGTCTATGCCTTCACCCTTAATCCACCCTAAGATTACATTATCGCCAGGTTTAACTTTCGTTACTGCATCGCCGACTTCTATCACCTTTCCTGAACCTTCATGACCAAGCATATGGGGAAGATATTTATCTTCTCCCCGCTTCCCCTGAACCTCCATCAGTTGGCTATGGCAAACTCCGCTAAACGCAATCCTTACCAGAATCTGCCCTTGCTGCAACTTTGGAATTTCTACATTGTCCTCAATAATTAGGGGATGCCCTGTTTTATATAAGACAGCAGCCTTCATAGATGCAACATCAAATTGTGAGATTATTGGCAAGAAAAGAAATCTGAAATAATAGTTAAGGCTAAATCAGCAACCGGATATTCGGCTTGCAGCTTTTTTGAACAGAGCCTGCCCTTAAATATTTCTTTAATGCCAAATATTCCAAAATCCTGACCCTCTTTGAGATTCAATCTTTCCAAAACTAATGTAGAACGGCAAGCATATACGTATATACGCGCAGATTCCACTTTATAATCGTAATTTCTGAAATGTAATAACTGTTTTACAGTAAAATCTAATTCCTCTTTCAATTCACGAGCTAAAGCTGATTCAGGCAATTCTTTACTTTTTACGCTTCCGCCAAAAAGCGCCCATTCTCCAGGATGGCTTATACATTCCTTGAAATCCCTTAATTGTAATAGTATTTTTTCTCGGTTTTCGTAGATTATAGCAAGTGCAACTTCTTTCTCAATCCGCAATGAACCACCAGAAGTCACCTGTGTAGCCAACCTCATTAAAAAGCTTTCCCCAGTCATCAACATGCATCATTGTTTCAGCAGTAAGCACCCATTTATAAAGATTCCTGCGCTCCTCTTCATTGCGCCAGGCATCAATAGTAATATAGCTGTGCCCTCTGCAAACACGCTCTATTTCGCGAAGCGATTGCTTTAGACGTTCAAGAGGCAAATTATGAATTGAGTTAATGGAAATAACCAAATCAAAGCTCTTATCAGGATAAGGCAGTTTTTCAGCGCTGGCTATTTTAAGGAAAGGCTTAACAGAAAGCATAGCGTTCTCAATTGCATAGGAACTAACATCTATGCCGGCTGCTGTGCAATTAGGCATAAGTTCTTTAAAGTCATTCAGCATAAACCCTTTTGCACAACCGATATCTAAAATTGCGGCATTGTCTGATAAATTGTAATACTCCTTCATACGCTTCACGACAGTTTTCCACCGTCCATCGTACTTGTAGCCGCCATATCCGCATTTCCTGTCGCCGTCAAAAAAATCCTTATCAAATCTCTTTGCAATAGCAATTATTTCCGGAGTCTTCTCAAGCGCACGCTTATCATAATCACGCGCTGTTTTAGGGTGTGTAGTAAGTAAATTGATTTCAGTCATTTTTATTCCTCTCTATGAAATTGTATGTAGTTTACCGCCATTAATATGAAAACACGAGCCAGTTATCCATGATGCTTTATCAGATACCAGAAAAGCAACCAAGCCCGCAATGTCATCTCCTTCTCCAATCCGCCCAATAGGAATTTTTGCAGACTCTTCAATATCAATACTAATCTTAGCCGCTTCCAATGAAATGTCTTTAAGTTTAGCTATGTGCTGAACATTTTTATCCCAAGAATCACTATGAACCGGTCCCGGACAAACCACATTTACCAGGATTTTATCCTTCATAAACAAATTAGATAAACACTTGCTTAAGTTAATCACTGCCGCTTTAGTTATAGTATAATGCGGGTTATAAGAGCCAGGCTGCAATCCTGAAATTGAGGAGATATTAATAATGCGTGGCGCAACAGACCGGCAGAGCCATGGATAAGCACGCTCAACAAAATAAACCATCGTCATGACATTTAAATCAAAAGCAAGTTTCCAGTCCTCAGGCTTCAACTCAAAAAAGCCGCCAAACTTGTTTACCCCCCCTATATTGTTAATAAGAACGTCTAATTTCCCGTACCTGTCTATCGTTTTATCAATTACATTCTGTACAGATTCAGGATTTGCAGCGTCTACCGAAATCGCAAATACATGACCGCCGGCATCAGCGATTTCTTTTTCTGCTGCACATAATGACTCTTTTCCCCGGGCGCAGATTATAACATTTGCGCCCTCTATAGCAAGTGACTTTGCAATTGATTTCCCTATCCCTTTACTGCCGCCGGTAACTATTGCAACTTTTTCTTTAAGATTCAGTTCCATAGGAATGTAATTCTTTTAGGTAGTCAACACATTTTCTTATCAAAACTGGACAGAAGACTGCTGGGATCTTGGATTGTTAATCCCCCATCTACAATAATACACTGTCCGGTTATAAAAGAGGCCGCTGTTGAACATAGAAACAACACTGCTTCTGCAATATCATCAGAACAACCTACCTTTCTAATAGGATGACAAAATTCAGCAGTTTTTCTGTATTCTTCATTATCAGCTCTTTCATACCTTTCAACATGCTCGTCCTGGACTATAAAACCCGGCAATACAGCGTTTACACGAACTCCATAAGTCCCCCCGTGAACTGCAAGATATCTTGTAAGATGCATTAACCCGGCTTTTGCGGCATGATAAACAGGAGATTCATGACACACTAAACTGCTTGCTATAGAGCCAATATTGACGATACTTCCTTCTCTATTCTGTGACATCGCTCTGATTGCTTCTTGAGAAGCAAAAAATGCAGCTTTTAGTGTCACTGCAATACCTTTGTCCCATGTATCATCAGTTTCCTCCCAGAAGCCCACTCTCTCTCCGGAACGGGCATTGTTAACAAGCACATCTAATTTCCCAAAATCCTTTATTATCTGTCTAATCATTCCTTGGGGTGCGCCTTTATTGCTTAAATCCATACATATAAAATTAACCCTCAGTCCCTCTTTATCAAATTCAAGTTTTGTTTTCTCGCTTTGATCTTTATCAATATCGCATATGATTACATTTGATCCTTCTTCAGTAAACTTTTTAGCAATTTTCTTTCCTATGCCTCGAGCTCCGCCCGTAATTAATATGACCTTATTATTAAATTTACCGCTCATTTTCAACACCTAAATCCCTGAAAAGCAAAAGATACACGAGAGTTCCACGCCTCCCGGCTGCAATTAGACAAAATGTTATTAAAATTTGCGGAGAGGTTATCACTTGTCTCAAAAATTCTCAATAACTTCTGGTGTGGAGAGGCAAAATTAAAACATTCCTTATCCCCCAGCTCCAAGTCCATAGCTTCAGTATGGTGCCCCGGATTTTTGTATATTACATAAGGAATATTACTACAGATAGCTGCATTGCACGGTCCACTTGACATCCCCATAAATGCATACGCAGTTTCAACTAAAGCCAACTCTTGAGCAAGTGTTGTCCCCAGATATTTTGTAACAATAACATTAGGCAACTCCGCAATGCGTTTATCTACTTCTTCGTTACCGATTAATATAAATTTAATATCATCAGTATCAATGCGCATCCTAATAAACTTCTCCCATTCTTTAAATCTCGCATTACTGCAGTTAGCTTGAGAGGGATTATTTTTTAGATGGACTACTACGGGAAGAGAAGGCGCTACGTATTTATCAAAAATCTCAATTGCTCCTCTAACGGCCTCAGGCTTCATCTTGAAATAAGGTATATATTGATGTTCCATGAAGAATTGCTGTAAAAACATAGTAGATTCATATATATTTTGAGAGCTTGTTTCAGGCTTAATTAAATATAGCGGGGGGAAAAACTCCAATTCAGTGTCATCCTGCATAATTTTCTCAATTACATTGATTGATTGAACTTTATAGCACGTGTTTATTTCATTAAAACTTAACAGGGTTGACAGAATATTAGATTGTTCACAGTCCTTTTTCGGCATTTCAGCAATATAATCACCGGCCTCTTCAAAATCATTACAAATAAAACATATTCCCCCGACAATACCATCCTGCATTAAAGCTTTTGCCTTCAGCATTACATTTAACAATATAAGACCGCCTAACGATACTCCTTTACTATCTTGATGCCATAATCCCATAATTCTTTTCTTAACAAGTTGCTTCATTTATTTTTTCTGTATGCCAACGGCAAATAAATAATGCGCCATGGAATAAAAACCCGTATGGACAATTTCGTCATTCATGGAAAATATAAAAACATTGCTGAAGTGCCGGAGCAGTAAATCCTTTAAGCTTTGAGCGCCTTTCAAATTTATATGTCCTTCTGCACTCTCAGGCGAGGCGTATTGTTGAGCGTTGATATTGGGAGTGCCTATAATACATATTCCATCTGGTTTTAGAGACCTTGAGATGTTAGTCATAAACTTAGTCTCAAGTTCAGCCGGAATATGCTCAATTACATCCAAGGCGAAGGCTCCAGCAAACTCTTTGTTTAAATGCCTCGTTGTAATATCCAAAACCTCATAACTGCACTTACTGCCGTATCCAACTCTTTTTATATTATCCTCAATTACAAGAGGTTCTATATCAATTGCATGTATCTTTTCAACCGTCTGAAGAACGATAGCCGTTCCAAAAGAATCACCGCAGCCCACTTCTAAAACTTCTTTCTTACCCTCCAATATTTTTGCACAAAATTTATATCTCGCCAGCAAAAAACATAGATGCCGCGGATCATTCCTCCAGATGTGACTCGTATATGGTCCTAATACTATTCCGCCTTTATCATTATAATTATCAAACTGAATCTGATTTTGAGGCTCATTTGCTATTCTTTTAGACATACGCTCCCTTGTTTGAGTTTTTAAAGTTATTTTGCACTGATTTTACTATTCCCTCAGTCGAAAGCCCTATGCTTGAGCAAAGATGCTCATATGTACCATAATCATGTACAAAGGTGTCAATAGCAATAGATTGGAACTGAATTTCTCCAATATCATATATACCGTGCAAAATATCATCTCCCAGACCGCCAAACCTATTATGTTCTTCCACAACAAGCACTTTCTTTGTCTTTTTAACGCTTTCACGTATTAACGTCAAATCCAGAGGCAATAAAGTATGCACATAAATAACTTCAATGTCCCAGCCAGTTTCTGAGAGTATGTTCTTTGCCTCCATTACATTTTTTAGCTGGGGCCCTGTTACCACTATAGTAAGGTTATTACCTTCCGATAATTTAACAGCCTTACCAAACTGGATCAAAGAAGGATCAATCTTTTGCTCATGCTGCTGTTCAGGAACTCTGAATAATGTCAGATAAGTATTGTTGTACGTTTGTTTAAAAAGCATATTAAACTCCTGACATGACGCCGGATAAACAACTTGCGTATTGGGAAGTAATTTCATTAAAGCAAAATCACTGTAACAATGATGAGTGCATCCAAGGTTTGAATAATCAAACGCGCTTCCAACTGTTATAAGGTTGCCCTGAAGTTTTTGATAACAAAAGTCTAATTTGATTTGTTCAAAAGACCTTTCCAGAATAAAAGGCGCAATAGTATGAACAACAGGGCAAAATCCTGTCTTTGCTAATCCTGCTGCCATGCTCACAATAGTCGGTTCACATATACCTATATTATAAAACCTTCCCGGACAAGCTTTAGCAAATGGCTGCAATACAAAATGGCTTATATCACCTATCAAAACGACCAAATTGGGATCTTTTTGCCCTACCTCCAGCATGGTATCCGCGAATTGTTGTCTTATCTTTTTTAACTTCAAGATAATGCCTCCATGATTATTTTGTATTCCTGTTCGTTGGGTATCTTGTGGTGCCATATTCCATGACCTTCAAGCATCGGCACCCCTTTCCCTTTAATTGTTCGTGCAATTATAGCTGTGGGAGCCCCATGAGAATTGAATTGTACTTTTGAAAAGGCAACTTTGAGATCCTCCTCTGAATGTCCGTCAACTACTGTTGTTTGCCAGCCAAAAGCGCGCCATTTAGCAGGCAAATCATCAAATGGCATAAGTTGTGCCGCGGAGCCATTCCAATCCACAATAACACACAGATTTCCAAGTCTTAAATTGTTCGCAACATTAGCAGATTCCCATATAGTACCTTCATGACATTCACCATCACCTACGAGAACACATATGCGATTGGATTTATTGCGAATTTTAAGGCCCAAAGCAATACCAACGGCAAAGGGCATGCCATGCCCGAGAGAGCCTGTAGACGCTTCAGCGCCCGGCACCTTAGTACAATCAGGGTGCTCACCCAATATACCGCCGGGCTTGCAAAACATGCTTAGATCATGTTCAGTTAAAAAACCATGTTCTTTAAGAATAACATAGAGAGCCAAGCAGCCATGTCCCTTGCTCAATATGAAATAATCGCGATCCTCCCACATATGATTCTTAGCATTGAATTTGAGAAAGTTTTTATATAGCACCGATATAATATCAATAATAGAGAACGCACTAGGGATGTGCCCGTCTTTCCCGCTAATAACCATGTCAACTATTTTCCTGCGATGTTCTTTATTCATAAGCTTTCCTTCCTTTTATTCTACTGACCAAAATATCCCCGGCCTTGTCCCCCGTCAACAGGCACTATGCTTCCGGTGTTAAAGGATGCCAGGTCCGAGCAAAGGAATGCAACATAATTCCCTATTTCTTCAGGTCTTCCAAAACGTCCGATACGTTGTCTTTCAGTTAAATATTTTTTAACATGCTCCGGATTCTCTTTTGATGTTATATCCCAGTAACCCTTTTCAGTAAAAATAGCGCCAGGCAGTATAGCAGAGACAACTACTCCATCAGGAGCGACTACGCCGCCAAAACTTCTTGTATATGCTGTCAAAGCAGCTTTCATTGCGCAGTATGTTACAGGACCATGGTTTTCCATTGCGGAAATTGAGGAATTATGGACAACACGCCCCCATTTTCTTGATTGCATTTTAGGCACCAGGATAGAGTTTAGTTCAACTGCAATCTCAAAATTAAAACGATAAACACGCCTCCAATCCTGAACAGAACAAAATGGGTCTTTAATGTTGAGAGTGCCTCCGACATTATGCACCAGAATTGAAATTTCACCAAAGTCTTTTTTTAGAATATCAGCAAGCTCCGCGGGCCCGCTCTCTTTGACCAAATCAAGAGCAATGCCGAGGTGTCCAGTACTCTCGCCCCCCATTTCTTTAACCACCTCTTCTATATCGGCAGAATTCCTTGCGACAACAGCAACGCGAGCGCCCTCTCTTGCAAGACAAAACGCAATGGCACGCCCAATACCACGCCCGGCGCCCGTAACCAAAGCTAAACGTCCATTGATGCCTAAATCCAAAATACCGCCTCCTTTAAATTATGTGCAACGGATAAATTATGTGTTTCGGCCTATTCTGCAGCAGCTTTAGCATGATAGGTTTAACATTGTCTATTGCGGTAACAAAAACTGTTGAACTATAAAAATCTTCAATACTGCCGGAATGTTTCACTTGAAGCGGAAGATTAGTATAGAAAAAACCTTCTTTATCCTTATCATCATCAATTACAGCTTTTATAAAAGACAGATCGCTTTTCAGGTGATAAGCTAATACCGGCAGCATTAATGCGGCGCCATATCCATATATGTTTGTATTTTTGAACTCATATAATGTCTTTCGGGCATTATCCATCTGACAAAAAAAAAGGTCTCTCCTCCACTCTATATCTTCTCTTGTAAATGCAACATTAAAATTCCTATGCGCTGCACCTTTCTTTCTGAAGGCTATCATTAAAGCCCCCCAATTATGATAGTTTTCATGATAGCCTATTAGCTTAGCTCCAAGTTTATTTAAGAGAGCTTCAAACGAACTTAAGCTGAAATACTGCAGATGCTCATGAAAAACCTGATCAAAGCGTCCTCTTGTTATTAATGAATCAAACCCGGGTATTTCAAAAAGAAACAATGCATCATCTGTTGCGCAATCAATCAATTTTTCCAAGACAAGTTGAGGGTCAAATATATGTTCAAGCGTGTGTCTTGATAAAATACAGTCAGGCTTACAGGGAAGAACTTTATCTAAATCAGTTTCCTCAACAGTGCCTCCTATTACATGTAAGTCCGAATCTTTAATATTATTTTCCTGCGATGTCCATATAGGATCAAGTCCTATTCTAACCTTACCAAAAGACTTTATCTCATGAAGTAAATATAAATCATTGCATCCTACATCAATAATGCAATTAAATTTTTCGTCCGGTACAAACTCCCGAAGATAGTCAATAAATACTTTTGTTCCCTGTTGAGCAGTTGAACTCAAAGACGTTCTGAAGGTATATTTTTGAGAATCATATAGTATTTCAGGGTTAACCTGATTCAACAGTTGACCCTGCCCGCATTTCGAACACCATAATAAACTTTGATCTATGCCTGAAAAAGAATCCTTTTGTTTTTCTTTGGAAAACAACCCGGTAATCGGCAATTCCGGCATATTCATAATTTCAATTAGTTCCCTGTTATCACATACGGAACATTGTGTTCTTTTATTAATAACTGCATCTTTATATTGTATGCACATGTCCTTATGCATCATTTTCTAAAACGGTCCCTTAAACCAATCCCCCGGCACATCATGGGGTGATTTTCTGCTATCCAGTATTTCCTGAACATCCAATTTTCTGCCTAACATTTTTCCCGCAGTATGGACTATATCCTCCGCTCTTTTATAGTATTTATCAGTTAAAGAAGGGGATGTAGGTGTAGGAAAATCCGGCAAGGCTATCCTTGTCGGAGCGCCTTTCAATTTACCAAACATTTCCATTGAAACTTTTGCCACAATTTCTCCTGCAATAGAAAGAGTTTCAGTTGCAGTATCCAACGCTATAAGTCTGCCGGTCTTCCCTACAGACTTAAATATTGTCTCCCAGTCAATAGGATTTACCGTTCTTAAGTCAATCAGTTCACAATGCACGCCTTGTTTTTCAAGAATTTCAATTGCATGAAGAGCCTCAATTGTCATATAAGAAAGCGAAACAATGGTCAAATCATTTCCTGTTTTTAACACATTAGCCTTTCCAATTGGGACCCTATAATCACCCTCTGGAACTTCTCCTTCAAGGTTATGCAGCCATCTGTGTTCAAGATAAATTACCGGATTGTCATCAAATATTGCGGATAGTAAAAGCCCTTTTGCATCATATGCCGTTGCCGGCATAACAACTTTCAATCCCGGTATGTGCGCGAACCATGACTGGAGACTCTGAGAATGCTGAGGTCCCTGCCCCCATCCCCTTCCGAGTATAAGGCGGATTGTAATAGGTACTGAACTCTTTCCGCCAAACATGTAATGCCACTTTGCGGCATTATTAACAAGCTGATCCATTGTGAGAAGAAAAAAGTCAAGCCTTTGATGTGTCATAACAGGACGAATTCCATTTAATGAGGCGCCAATAGCGATACCGGTCATTGCATTTTCTGATACAGGCATGTCAAATACCCTGTAAGAACCAAACTTCTCCTTCAAGCCTGCAGTGGTCCCAAAAATTCGCTTAGGATCATCCACTCCAAGCCCGAAAGTGATAATCTTATGCTCTTTCTCCATCGCTATAAAAAGAGCTTCATTAATAGCCTTCCCAAACTGTAAGTTCCTTGCCAATTCAAAACCTCATGCAATATTATTCTTTGAATAACTGAATAAATGCCTCATCTTGAGAAGGAAATGGTGAGCTTTCCGCAAAACTGAATGCTTCATGGACCTCAGACTCTATTAAAGAATCCACCCTTTGAACTTCTCCGGGATTAAAAACATCCCTGTTTTTCATCTCATTCTCAAGCAGCATAATCGGATCTTTTTTCTTCCAGCATAAATATTCTTCTTCTGTCCGGTACCCTATATCGTTATCAAAATTAGGACCGCAATGTTCCCTCCATCTATAAGTTGCAAATTCAAGGAGGAAAGGACCCTTTCCTTGCCTGATATGTTCAACTGCATTTATCACTTTAGTGTATACCTCAGTAGCGTCATTTCCATCGCCCGAATCACTTGCGATTCCCAAACTGCTTACCATTTTACTTATGGACCGCTCTGCCGGCTGCCTCACACAGAGAGGGGAATACACTGAATAAAGATTATTTTCACATATATACAAAACCGGGAGCTTTTTTAAAATAGCAAAATTGATAGATTCATAAAATACCCCTTCTTCTGTTGCTCCATCGCCAAAAAAAACACAGGATATCTGGTCTGTGCCGTTAAGAAGTATAGAAAAGCCTAACCCTGTCCCTACGGGAATCGTACCTCCGACAATTGAGGTGCTTCCCATAAAACCAACGGATTTATCAATTAAATGCATGGATCCGCCTTTGCCTGAGGAGCAGCCGGCTGCTTTGCCGTATATTTCGGCTATCATTCGTTTCAGATCGCCGCCTTTCGCAAGATAGTGGCCATGCGCCCTGTGAGTGCTCACTACAAAGTCGTCTTTTCTTAATACAGCGCAAACACCCGCGGAAACAGCCTCCTGCCCGGTGCATAGATGCGTCGGACAACGCATTTTCCACTCATTGTAACGTTCTGCAATAGTCTCTTCAACAGCGCGTATTCTCTTCATTTGATAAAGTAGCTGTATTAAGATCTTCGCATCAATATTAGTACGCAATACCATACTTTATATTTAAATTGCCAGTCTTTTCATTGTTTTTAAATTGTAATACTTTTCTTCATCCTGTAATTTCCCCTCCCGAAAAACCTTGATTATCTCCTCAATCGCGTTCACAACACCATACTGAGGTTTAAATCCGGTAGAAAGCAATTTATCAGAATTTAGACGATAAGAACGCGGGTCATTTGACTCACTAACAATTATTTTCGCAGGAACAAATGCAGTAACTTTCTTTGCTATGTCCAGTATGGAAATATTCTCAAAGCCCGCATTGTAAATACCTGTATATTTATCACCGTTCTCAAGAAAAAAAATAAAGATATTAACAATGTCTTTTATATTAATATTCGGACGGACCTGTGTGCCGCCAAAAACAGTAATCTTACCTTTTGCCAGGGCCTGCATGGTCAGCATATTTACAGATACATCAAGACGCATCCTCGGTGAATAGCCGCAGACCGTGGCAGGCCTGATAGATTGAACAATCATGTCATCTTTATAACTTAACAGTACCCGTTCTGCTACCATTTTCGTCTTATTGTAGTCAGAAACAGGAACAAGTGTCAGTTCTTCGGTCACCTGCGGTTCTTCCTTTATTCCATAAACACTGCCTGAACATGCGAAAAGGAACTGCTTTACCTTTGAATGTACTGCCTTGTCAATAAGGCGCATAGTTGCAAGCGCATTCACTTCCCATGATAATTTAGCATTTAATTCACCGCACGGGTCATTTGCCACATTCGCAAGATGAATAACCGCATCTACTCCATCCAGATGAACGTTATCAATATTTCTTGTGTCTTCATTGACAACTTTCAGATCTTTATGAGCCGCCAGATAATTGCCAAACCACATAATATCCACAACTGTCACATCATGGCCTAAATCCAGAAGGCGCGGCACAAGAATTGTCCCGATATATCCGCAACCGCCTGTAACTAAAATATTCATGTCCTCTCCCTCATTCTTTTCTATGGTTTATGAACATAATCCGGCGTCTGCGACATCAGAGCCTCAAGATTATTTTTTACCCATGCAATTGTTTCCTTGATGCCGTCTTCAAGCGTTATCTTATCGCTCCAGCCAAGCTTATTTTTTGCTTTTGTGCTGTCAAGCAAGTACGCAGTATCTTTCCCGGGACGTTCATCTACAATTTCCACTGATTCATTAAAGTCTATGTTCAGATATTCAGCTATTAATTCCACAACCGACCGTATTGATATATTACGCAAAGTTGAAAAATGAAAGATTTCGCCGTGCTGTGCATGTCTCATAACCCGCAATGTACCGTCTGCGACATCCCTGATATGAATAAAAGAACGAACAGAATGCCCCCCTCCATGTAATTGCAATTTTCTTCCGGTCAAGAAAAAGAAAATTGCTCTGGGAATAATCCGATAAAGCTGTTGACCAGGCCCAAAAACATTTGCCGCCCTTGTAAAAACAACCGGAAACTTGTAATTTTTGTAAAATGCCATAAGACTCATGTCAGCTGCGGCGCGAGAGACGGCATAGGGAGTACTTGGATTATAATTTGTGCTTTCAGGTATTATCCCCTGGCAAGTGCCATATACTTCCGGCGTTGAAATATGAACATATTTTTTTAGAAAATCACATTTACGCAGTGCGTCATGAAACTTTATCGTTGAGACTACATTAGTCATCATCCAGTGTTCAGGATGCGCCCAACTTTCAGCCACCATGCTTTGAGAGGCAAAGTTAACAACATAGCCAGGCTTGACTGTTTTGATTAATTCTATAATTGCCTCAAGATGATTGTTTATATCCATTTGATAAAATTTGAAATTGCTTAATTTATCTGGTTTATTCCACTTATAAGGAAGGAAAACACTATCAGGTTCAGGGGAGCGGCTAACCCCGATTACCTCAGAGCCATTGTTAAGAGCATAATCAACAAAGCTTGTGCCGGAAAAAGAATTACTTCCTATAACAACTATTTTCTCTGACATCGGCTCTCCTTTGCACTATGTGCTAAAGAACATTTTTCCCCTCAGCCATTGCATTATCATATGACCAACTATTAATTGCATATCTTCAGCAATTTGCATATCATCTATAGGAAAATGGATTGGAACATCGGCAAGATTAAGACATTTTCCACCTGAATATCCCAGGATTGCAAACGTCTTAATATCTAGTTCTTTTGCGGTCTCAATAGCTTTGATGATGTTTGCAGAATTCCCACTCCCTGAAAGTGCAATCAACATATCTCCTGCCTGTCCAAGCACTCGTAACTGTCGTGAAAAAATGTCATCGTAGGAAACATCATTTGCAAGACATGTTAGCACAGATTGATTAGAAGATAATGCATTGACTCGAATACCATTGCCAAAATCTTTCGCTGTCCCATAGAAAAAATCATTTGCAATATGCATGGCATTTGCAGCGCTTCCTCCATTACCACACAAAAAAACCTGTTTTTTATTTTGCCATACTTCTAAAAGTGATTCTGCAAGAATATTCATTCTTTGAATATCCGCTTTTTGAAATACCTCAATAAGATTAGACCTATATTTATTTAATAAAACTTCCATAACCCATTATTTATCCAACAAAGTATTATTATTATGCAAACAAGCATTATTTTAAAATACTAAGCTAATTATTTGGATATTCTCCCAAAATATTTTTCTTAAATTATACGCTTATACGTTAGCAAATTGATTCGGCTTAAGTATCTTGTACCCTTTCAATAGCTCTTGTATACCACTATCTAATGTATGGGAAGGTCGCCACCCTAAAGACTCTATCTTCTCATTGCTGACAAGATAGTCTCTCTTGTCAGGATCTTCACCAATAGATGCTGAATGAATATATAGCTCCGGCACATGTTCCTTTATTTTCTCGCACAACTGTCGTTTAGTGAGGTTGGCACTGCTAAGACCGACATTATAAGGCTGTCCTTTCATTTTATCGTAATTTTTTATTCCAAAAATAAATGCGCTTGCGACATCTCTTACATGGATATAGTTTCTGCGAAAATGTTCTTCAAAAAGAACAATGAATTTATCCTTATATGCACGATAGGTAAAGTCATTAACCAGAAGGTCCATTCTCATCCTGGGACTCATACCGAAAACTGTTGCCAACCTAAATGTTATAGCGCTGCCTTTATCCAAAAATGCCTTTTCAACTTCTACCTTGATTTTTCCATAATCTGAAATGGGCCTCAAAGGCGATTCTTCCGTGCAGAATGCATCCTTTTCACCAATACCATAACCGCTATTAGTTGTAGGGAAAAGAACCATCTGAAATGATGAAAGTTTGTTTATCATCATTATAGCTGCGTTATAATTAACCATCTTTGTTAATGACGGGTTAATTTTACAGGCTGGCGCCCCAACTATTGCAGCAAGAGGAATAATTATGTCAAATTTTGGCACCAAAGACAATATTAAACTTTCGTCACAAATATCACCTTTTATAAAATCAAAATGGGGATTGGCGCAACATTCAAGTAGTGCTGATTGTCCAAATATTAGAGAGTCTAATGCTGTAACTTTATAGCCGTTGTTCAATAAAGTAGGCACAAGAATAGAACCGATGTACCCCGCCCCTCCAGTTACAAGAACTCTCTCTTTAGCCATTAACAACCCTCCTTAGATATTCACGCCGGATAATTTTTATATTTCATATCACTGTGGGCATCAAAGCACCCTGTTTCCCTAATCACTGTGTTAGATAGATTATTTTTGACCCTTCATTTTCAAATCTAAAATTCACTTCTAATAAATCACTTAGTGCATTTCTGATGTTTTGCTGTTTTTCTTTAGGCGCCAATACAAATAAGAAACCACCCCCTCCTGCTCCTGCTAATTTACCACCATAAGCGCCTGTTTGTATTGTCTTTTTATATATTTCATCAATAAATTGATTTGATATTTGGCTTGAAAGATTTTTCTTAAGATTCCAACATTCATGAAGGAGTTCACCCAGATGTTTTGCCATATCCTCAGGTTCTTCATCAGAAATTATCTTTTCAGCTTCAAAAACCGCTTCATGCATCTTTTTAAGATAATCGTCTTTTCTGCCATCCTTAGTATTTTCTATTTGTTCTTGTACTATTTCACTTGCATAACGAGATAAGCCGGTATAAAAAACCATCAATGAATCATTTAAATAATCAAGCTTTTCTTTTGAAATAATAACAGGTCTTACTGATAATCCTTGTTTACTAAATTCGATTGTATTCAGTCCTCCATAAGCCGCATGAACCTGATCCTGACATCCAACATTCTCTTTAATAAGTTGTTGCTCTATATAAATAGCCTCTTCAACAAGCTGTTGCTTAGAAACAATTCTACCTTCTAATGCATATAGTGCATTTAAAAATCCTACAGTAAACGAAGATGATGAACCAAGACCTGTACGTGCCGGGAGGTCAGCAAATATATGAATATCCAAATTACCATTAACATTCTTAAACTTCAGAGTCTCTCTAACACTTGGATGTACAATATTTTCCACATTATTTACAAGCTCAGATTTTGAATAGCCAACTCTTATCTTGTAATCAAAAAAATCACTTAATCTGTTTACACTCACATAAGTATATTTATCAATTGTGACTCCAAGAACAGCGCCACCCTTTCTTTCAAAATATTCCCTGTAATCCGTTCCCCCACCAAAAAAACTTATCCTTACAGGCGTCCTTGAGATAATCATTTACACCACCTCCTTTAAGACCTGTTGCAGTTCCTTCTGCGCCCTTTTATAATCCTCAGGGACGCCGATATCAATGAAATAGCCGTCGCTGATAAAGGCGGAAACGGCAAGGCTGTTTATATTCCTCTGCAAAAAATCAGTTTCAAAGGAAAATGCGCCTTCCCCTGCATAATGATTCATGCTCTCTTTTTTCATCACGTAAACACCGCCGTTTATATAGCCGGAATTTCCGGAGGACTTTTCACTAAAACCGGTTACTCTCTCATTCTGGAGGATAATGGTCCCATACCTGTCAATGTTATTCATTGGTTTTACGGCAAGGGTCAGCATGGAGTCTTGTGAATGGTGAAAATCAATTAGGTTATTGAGATTAACATTAAAAAAACTATCTCCGTTTAAAACTATTGCTTCACTGCCCTGCACGCGCCTCAGCGTCTCCCTTAAGGCGCCGCCTGTGCCGAGCGGCTGGTCCTCTGTGACATATTCAACATCCATCTCTTTGTATCCTGAGCCGAAATAATTTTTTATCGTCTCATGCTTATAGCCCACTGAAAGCACGACCTTTTTCACACCATATCTTGATAAATAATCCATTAAGAAAGACATAAACGGCCTGCCGTTTATGTCCGCCATCGGCTTAGGGACATCTTTAACAACAGATTGAAGCCTTGTGCCGAGACCGCCTGCTAAAATTATGGCTTCCATCTTTAATTCATCAATGCCGATATCATGCCGCTGACCATCTTTGCTATGGCAGGAGAGGCGGTAAGTCCGGGCGATTCTATGCCGATTAAATTGATAAGTCCGGGCAAGCCGTTGCCGCTTTCTTCCCTGATTACAAAATCCCTTGTCTTTTCTCCGGGTCCCTGCAGTTTGGGACGGACGCCTGCCATGTCCGGCAGGAATGAATCTATATCAAGTCCTGATATGATTTTTGAGGCGCCTTTATAAAAACTCTCCTTTTTGCCGGACTCAACCTTATAATCAATTGCTTCAACATATTCTGCGTCAGGGCCAAAGCGCAGGCGGTTTGCCAGATCCAGAGTCGCATGAACGCCAAGTCCTACAAGTTCTTCATGCGGCACAGGATAGATAAGCATCCTGACAGGAGAGGGTTTTGAGTATGAAAAATATGAACCTTTGCAAAATTTAAGCCTATAATCATTTTTCCCGATGTCTATCCCTGAAAGCCCTGCGATGTAATCAGAATAAAGACCTGCGCAGTTAATCACAACTTTTGACTCAAAGTAATAGTCCTCCTGCTTTATCCCGACAACAAAACCATTCTTTTTTTTATCTATCCTGTGGACCTCGCTGTTAAAAGCAAACAAGACCCCGTTATCTGAAGCCGAATCAGAAAAAAATTTCATGAGCGAATGCGAGTCAATAATTCCCGTATTCGGAGAATAAAGGGCGGCAGCTGACAGGGTGTGAGGTTCAATCTTGCTAACGTCGTTTTTTTGCAAAATCATCAGATCCTTTACGCCGTTTTTTTGACCCTTTTCCAACAGAGCTTCAAGGGCTTTAATCTCTGACTGCTCAGATGCAACAATCAGCTTGCCTGTTTTTTTATGGGGAATGGAAAACTGCCCGCAGATTTTATACAAATATTCAGCGCCCTCAACGCATAATGCAGCTTTTAGCGACCCTTCCGGATAATAAATTCCGGAGTGTATTACCTCGCTGTTGCGGCTGCTTGTCTCCTGCCCAAAAGTCTTATGCTTCTCAAGTATTGTAATGTTTTCAAATTTTTGGGATAATTCAGCCGCTATTGCCAAGCCGACAACGCCGGCGCCAATAATAGTTATATCTGTTTTTTCCAATGCTCCGCTTTCTCGGTTACAAAAATTGCAGCCGTCAATTTCTGAGAACTGAATTTTTACTATGGTCTAAACAGAATTCTGCAATTTTCTGATGCTTATTGCATTTGCTGTGTAACTACCTAAAAAAGCCCCCAAAGCGTCTGCAATAACATCGCCAACAGCAGCATTTCTGCCGGGAACAAATGACTGGTGAAATTCATCGGTAATACCGTAGATAGCCGCCAAAAGGAACGACAGGGCGATAACCCGTCTGTTGAGCCCGCTTTTCTTAAATGATAAGTAACTTAAAACTCCAAGAACAGCATATGCCGCCGCATGCAACACCTTGTCAGCTCCCCATGGAAGAGGGGGCAGTTCTGCGGATTTTTGCGAAGAAATGTAAAAAATTGCCGTCATATAGGATATTGTAAAAATCCAGTAGACAACAGCCCTCAGCTTTTTCACCTTCCTCCAAAAATAATTCTTTAAATAAGCCAAATAAGCCTTAGAATATTAAAACTTTTTCTTAAAAAAATCCATTTAAAAAAACTTATACGGTGTTAAATAAATTGACAACGGCGAGGAATAAAAAAAGGGATGTCCCATGGAAAATGGGACATCCCTTTATATTTTTTATAATCTTATGTCTTTTGGCTTACTTTGTTTTCTTCATTAAGCGTCTTCTAACTGCCAGCACTGCGCCTCCGGATAAAAAGAGGATAGAGCTTATCGGCTCAGGCGCTACTGCAGTCATACCGGTTGTCGTATCAAAGCTCCTCCGATGGTCGCTAAAATATGCAGTGTACGGGATATCACCTGCCGGATAATCAACAGTAAAACTAAATCCCCCAAGACTACTGCTGGCCGCTATATCAGAGGCATTACTCAGTGAAAACGTATCAAGGGTTGGCGTTGTATTTGTCCCTTCCCATATAATGCCTGCCCAGTCAGTCGGAAGCGGTGAACCTATAACGCCTGCCGTGTGATCAAAATCAAGGAACACGCTATAAAGGTATTCTCCGGCTGTTGAGGTATTGTAGAAGGTATAATTATACTGCCACAACCCGTTCCCTAAGTTTGTTTCCAGATAAAGGATATCCGCACTTGAAACTGCAAACGCCCCTACTGATGAGAATAAAAACATGCTTACTGCAAAAACCGCCGTTAACAACACTTTCCTTTTCATCGCTTTTAAACCTCCTTCTATAATTTAATGTTTTTAATTTTTGAGAATTCTTCTAAATTCTCACCATTCTTATATCTTTCTTTTTTTAAAGTAATTTCTAACTGTCAGCACTGCCCCGCCTGAAAAAAAAAGTATTGTGCTGACCGGCTCCGGAGCCGTCGGGAGATTACTCCCGCCGTCAGGCCTTGGTATAAAATCAAGTTTATTGTCGCTGTTAAACCCTGAAATCCCTAACGCATCGTTATAGGCATAGACATCCATCTGCGTCCTGCCCACTTTTGTCCTGCCGTCTTTTGCATAAAAATTCCCCCAGACCGGGTCCTTAGTTGTCTGAAAAGAATACGATATATACTCTCCCCCAACATCAAATTTGATCCCATACAAAGGAGTGGGAAGCCCTGGTTCGCTGTTGCCCTGATTCCACCACACCTGCGGGCCTTCAATAGCGGCAGGCGTCCAGCCTGATGAGTCAGAGTCATTATCCTCATCATCAGAATCGCCTGAATGGTCTGAAGATTTTAAAAAACCAAACGACCTTGAATGTTCAGAATCATCTGAATCTTCCACACCTATTTTATAACGGGCATTTAATATGTCAGTTGCTAAAGACGGATTAGAAACCTCTAATATGAAATGCGATATATCCTTGCTCCCCTGAAGCGTATATTCATAATTCCATAATGAAACGGTTGTATCATAGGAAATATCCCATGAAATGCTGAACCCGGGCCAAAGTCCGGTCAGTCCGCCGGTTGAACTGCCGGGGTTATAATTTTCTGCGGAAAAGGTGCGCTGGTCCACGAGGTCCTGGAAGTCAACGCTCTGTCCATATAGGCTTGCAAAGGCATTTCCCGTCATTAATGCTGCAAAAAATATCAACGCAATTAACCCCACTATCATTTTTTTGCTGATTTGTTTTAGCTTTATTGCCATAGCCGGGGCATGTGCGCAGTACTCGCCGCTTCTGTAAATACCGCATATTTCAAAGTTCTCATAACAATAAAACATTGCCATGGCTATATCCTGACTTTTCATTTTGACGAAATAACATTCATCATAAGGCTTTTCTACTAAAGGGCATAACCTTCCGTTGCCATAAGTCTGTTTTAAATGTTCTTTTTCCATCATCATGCTAATGAAATAGCAAAACTTATACCAGAAGGTCAAATTTTATTTTTTTACTGTTGACAATATGCAGAACTTTAAATATTAGGGGCTATAAACTAAAGATATAATTAAAGCTAACTGCTTGAAAAATAAAATAAAGATTGGCTTAAATCTTGTTTTATTACTGGTTTCAGCAATAGGTATTTTATGTTTAAAAAATAAGTTTTAGGCAGGGTAACAGAGGGGATTTTGTGAGCAAAAAGTCTAAAAGTGTAAAATATTACGGGTGTGTCATGTTACATGAGTGTAATATGTTACGTTAAGTGCCTTCGTCAATTTTATATTCTTTAATCTTACGGTAAATAGTCTGCCTGCTTATTCCCATAAGGCGTGCCGCCATGGCTTTATTGCCGGCTGTCTTTTCCAGAGCCTGAAGAATTGCCTGCAGCTCCGTGCCTTCTTTATCCCTGAGGAGTCCCTTGGCTTCTTTAACATTCTTCAACTCAGGCGGAAGGTCGTCAACCGTAATTGTGCCCTGATGACATATGATACAGGCGTGTTCCAGCGCATGCTCCAGCTCCCGCACATTGCCGGGCCATGGATAGTCCATAAATATCCTCTGGACGTCTGCCGAAATACCCTCTATATTCTTTTTAAGCTTAATATTGAATTTTTTAAGGAAATAATCAACAAGAAGCGGTATATCTTCAAGCCGTTCTCTGAGAGACGGAAGTGCAAGTTCCACCACCTTAAGCCGGTAATAAAGGTCTTCCCTGAACTTGCCGAGCCGGACCTTTTCCCTGAGGTCCTGATTAGTTGCAGCTACAACGCGCACATCAACATTAATCGGGGTTGAGTCGCCCACCGCTTCAAATTCCATTTCCTGAAGCACCCTGAGCAGTCTTAACTGCACCCCCTGAGATATATCGCTTATTTCATCTAAAAAAATAGTCCCTCCGTCAGCCCGCTGAAACCTGCCGACCTTGTCCTTTACCGCGCCGGTAAATGCGCCTTTAACATGCCCGAAAAGCTCACTTTCAAGAAGACCTTCTGACAATGCAGAACAATTAACCTTTACAAGTGGTTTATCGCTGCGTACTCCATTGTAATGAAGCGCCTCGGCCACAAGCTCCTTGCCCGTTCCGCTTTCCCCTGTAATCAAGATAGTCGTCTGCACATCAGCAAGATTCTCTATAAGCGTAAACACGTTCTGTATCTGCTCGCTCTTACCGATAATATTATGGAACTGCCCGCGCTCCCTCAGATTCTCCTCTAAATGAGCCAGGCGTGTTTCATCCCTCACTACCATAACAGCGCCTGAAAATACGCCCTTGTTATCAATAAGGGGTGATACGGTTATGGCCACAACCTGCTTCGGACAATTAGGGCACTGACATTCAAGGCGCCTTTCTTCAACCTGCTGCTTTTTCCTGATTGCATCCACAAGGATCTCATGGCACCTTCCGGTGCATTCCTTTGAAATAACGCTGAAGGCCTTCCCTATATCGCTGCGGGACAGCTTGCAGATCTTTTTTGTCATCTCATTTATTTCAAGCACTATCAGTTCCTTATCTACCGTAATAATGGCGTCATGGACGCTCCTGAAGATAGCCTCAAGGTTGGACCGGTATTTCTCTTTTTCATCAGTCACCGTCTTGTGCTGAAGCGCCATACCGGCAACATGCAGGAGTGCTTCTTTTTGGACCGGCTTGGTAATATAGTCAAAGGCGCCTAAGCGCATGGCATCCGATGCGCTCTCAACATTGGGATAACCGGTAATCATGACTACCGGACAGCTCAGGTTCCTGCTTCTTATATCCCTCAGCAGATCAATGCCGGTCTTGCCCTCAAGAATTATATCGGCAAATATCACGTCAAAATCCGTTTCCAAGATTTTTGCTAAGGCCTCGTCAAAGTTAATGGCAGTGGCAACTTCATAACCTTCGTCAACAAGGAACCTCATGAAAGTAAACCTTATGCCTTCTTCATCGTCAATGACCAGAATTTTTGTTTTCATTCCTCACCTTCTTTTTCCCCGGGCAGGTCAATTATTACTTTTGTAAATTCACCCTCTTTGCTCTCTATTGAAAATTTTCCGTGATGGTCGCTGATAATGCCGTGGCTTATGCTCAGGCCCAGTCCTGTCCCGAAACCCTGAGACTTGGTGGAGAAAAACGGGTCCATTACCTTGTCGTATATCGCACGGGGAATCCCTGTGCCGTAATCATATATGACAACCCTTATGTACTGCTGTTTATTATTTGTAATCTGTTCACAGTTTATTTGAAGTATTTTATTTTCGTGTGTCCCTTTGTATTTAAGGTTAAGGGCATAGCGCGAATTGCTTATAATATTTAAAAAAACCTGCAGTATTTGCTGTGGGTTTGCAATTATTTTCGGTAAGCCCTGTGGTATATTCAACTTCAGACTAATGCCGTCTTTCTTCATCTGCATTTCCGTGAGGGACAGTAAATCGGACATTATCTCATAGAAGTTAACGAGTATCTTCTCCTCTTTCTTAGCCCGCGCAAATGAAAGCAGGCTTCTCACTATGCCGGCAATGCGGTCGCCTTCCTTAAGTATCCTGCCGGCAATATCATTATCCCGGCCTTCCTTGCTTTGCTCATCAACCATTATCTGTGCATAATTGATAATACTGTTTACCGGGTTGTTGATTTCATGGGCCACGCCTGCCGCCAGCTCCCCGAGAGATGCGAGGTGCCGGGCGCGCGTTGCTTCATTCTGCAGATTAACCTTTTCAGTAATGTCAGCCGCCACCTCAATGACATTTTTCACCTTTCCGAACTCATCTTCAACGGGAAAAGCCCTTATGTCATACAATCTTCCGGCAGGCGTGAGCACCTGGGCTGATTCTTCATTCCCTGATAAAAAACTCCTTGCCGTCGGGCAGTTTTCACAGGGGACAAAAATATTGCAGCACATTTTATGGCAATTCTGTCCGGGTAATTTTGACGCATCCATGTTAAAAACAGATGCGGTAGCCTTATTGGCCCACATTATTTTCATATCAGGGGACAGCTGGATAATGTTATCCGTAATGGCGTCCAGAAGAATATGAAATTCCTGTGAAAGCCTCCGGTATTCGCCTTCGCTGTTTCTGAGCGCTTTCTCAGCGCGCTTCCGTTCGCTGATTTCATCCAGAAGCTGCTCATTACTTTGTCTTAATTCTTTGGTGCGCTCCTCTACCCTGACCTCAAGTTCATCCTTGGCCCTCTGAAGCCCCTCTTCTGCACGCTTGAGATGAATAATCCCGACAAGCACATTCGCAACCGCAGTGAGAAACTCCTCCTCTCTCGGGCTGCGTTTATGCCCCTCTTTTATATATGTATTGACTACCCCGATTACCTTGCCTGAGGAAATAATCGGGGCGCAGTAGTGTCCATGCGGTATTATGCCGTTATATTTGTGGTCATGACGGTTATCAACACAGCTTGCAAATTCTATCCTGCCTGACTGCGCCGCACGACCGCACATGCATACGCCAAAGGGGACCTTGGCGCACTTAACCTGCAATGCAGCCGGCAGTCCCCGCTGGGCCTTCAGCGCCAGCACTTCCGGGTCGTCTTCAACAAGAAGAATCGCCCCTCTTGATTCAAGGGATAGCCATGGAATGGAAACCACCTGCTCAATAACGCGTTCAAGCGTGTCTTTAAGCGAGATGTCTTCCAGGGAGATATTGAGAATTTTATTAAGGGCTGCCTGGAGTTCATAATGCTGGCGCAGTTCCTGCTCTACGACACTGCGTTCCTCAATATCACAATTTTGTTCACAAGCATTGTGTAACATGTCTTCTTTTTTCTGATTGTAATCCATTAGATAATCCTGAAATTTCTATTGTGTTACATGTTGCCTTGTTTTACATTATATTTTACCTGAAGACATTTATTTATACAATAGTTTTTTATGCATGCATAAAATCTGCTTATAGTATCAGAGTATCAAAGTGTCACGGTGTAATAGTGTCAGGGTATCAAAGTGTCAGATGTTAACAGCCTGTTGAAAAATTTTTTTGTGCCCTTTCCTGTCATTCCCGTGAAAACGGGAATCCAGGGTTTCCCATGAAAATAGGAGCCTAATTCCTTTATATAGTTCCCCCGATTAAATCGCGGGGACGGCGTCTGGATACCCGCGAAAGCGGGTATGACAAACTTCTACGTTGAAATAGACTTCTTCAACAGCCTGTTAATTTATACCAGCAGTGTTATTAACTTGCAGATTACCCATGCAAGCACGGCACATGCCGGAATCGTCAGTATCCAGGCAATTATTATATTGCCGCCAATTCCCCATCTTACTGCCGATAATCTCTTTGATGCGCCGACGCCCATGATGGTTGATGAAATAACGTGGGTAGTTGAAAGCGGGAGCCCTATTTTTGATGCAATTTCAATAACAGTCGCAGCAGATGCCTCTGCGGCAAATCCGTGAATCGGCCTGAGGTGGACCAGGCGTACGCCAAGCGTCTTGATAATCCTCCAACCCCCAAGAGCCGTGCCGAGAGCCATAGCAGATGCGCACAGGACAATTACCCATTGAGGGACATGGAAATCTGGAAGATTATAATAGCTTACCAGCGCCATTGTTATAATACCCATCGTCTTTTGGGCGTCATTATTGCCATGGCTGAAAGCCATGAAAGCTGCAGACCCTATCTGAAGCTTGTTAAAAAGCTTATTCACACGCATAACCGGAAACCTGCCGAACACCCACATCAGCAGCAACATAAGCAGAAAGCCGAGCATTAATCCAACCAGCGGAGAAAGCATCAATCCCAGCAGTACCTTGTTAACTCCTTTATGGATAATAACCTGTGTCCCGCTTGTTGCAACCGCAGCGCCGACTATGCTTGAAATTACTGCGTGACTTGAGGACGTGGGAAGGCCGAAATACCATGTAATCAAATCCCAAATTATGGCAGACAAAAGCGCTGAAATAACGGTTATCTGGGTAACGAATGCAGCATCAACAATACCGGCGCCCACTGTCTTAGCCACCGCAGTTCCTGATAAAGCGCCAACCATATTTAAGACCGCCGCCATTGTCACCGCAGTCTTTGGCGACAAAACCCTTGTTGACACAGACGTGGCTATTGCATTTGCTGTATCGTGAAAACCGTTTATGAAATCAAAAATTGTGGCAAGAACTATTACGCAGATGAGGAGAAAAAAAGTATCATGCATATTTAAGGACTATGGCTTCCATAACATTGGCAACATCCTCGCATTTGTCCGAGGCGTTTTCAAGGTGCTCATATATCTCTTTCCATTTAATGATAAGGATGGGGTCTTTAATCTCATCAAACAGCTTTCCGAGCGCATCCCTGAAATCCCGGTCTACCCTGTTTTCCAGCCTGTTTATCTCAATGCAGTATTCCTGCACATGGGAGTAATTTTTTTCCTTGAGCATTTTCATTGCCTTATGCATAACCTCCACAGTCGTCAGGAGGTCTTTTGACATTGAAATAGCTTCTTTCGTTGACTCCTTCAGTTTAAACACCGAAAGCCTGTCGGCAGCGCCCCAGATTAAATCCAGGACATCATCAAGCCTTGACGCAAGGGCATACAGGTCTTCCCTGTCTATCGGGGTGAGGAAGGTTTTGTTAAGTTTTTTCATTATATCATGTGTCAGTATGTCGCCTTCCTGCTCAGTTTCATATATTTCCTTGACCCGCACATCAATATTGTCAAACTTCTCCATAAGGGCGACAAGAAGGTTTGCCGCCTTTGTGAGGTTTAAGGACGCCCGGTCAAATATCTCAAAAAAGTCTATTTCTTTCGGAAAAAGTTTCATGATTTTTACCAACTGGTATAGTACAGTAACAGGGGTTTGATGTCAAACAAAAATTTCTTTGCAGTTTGTGATAAGATGTGACATTGACACCTAATAAAGGAAAAAACACCATGCGGAAAGCAAAGATAGTCTGCACAATAGGGCCGGCCTGCGGTCAGGAAAAAGTTATTTATCAGATGATAAACGCCGGGATGGATGTTGCAAGGCTTAATTTTTCGCACGGGACTTATGAAACGCATAAAAAAGCCGCGGCCCTGATAAGGTCCGGCGCCCATAATTATGAAAAGCCTATTGCCATACTCCAAGACTTGAAAGGACTGAAAATAAGAGTAGGCCTTATTAAGAACGGCTATGTCAGGATTGAAAAGGGTTCAGCCTTATCCCTCACATCAAAAAACATACCCGGTGATGACAGACTTATCCAGATACAGTATCCCCATCTTATCCAGGACTTAAATATCGGCAGTAAAATTTTAATAGATGACGGGCTGATTCAGTTAAAAGTTACCGGGAAAAATAAAGACCGGTTGACGACAGAGATTATTGAGGGGGGGGTATTAAAAGAGAAAAAGGGCGTCAATCTCCCCGATATCAGGATCTCTGCATCTTCATTCACAAAAAAAGACATGGAGGACCTTGCCTTTGGGATAAAACTTGGTGTTGATTATGCAGCGCTTTCTTTTGTGTGTTCAAGAAATGATGTCCTGAAAGCCAAAAACTATCTAAAAAAACATAAATCAGACATCCCTGTAATTGCAAAGATTGAAACAAGGCAGGCTCTTGAAAATATTGCGGAGATTATAGATGTCTCAGACGGACTTATGATTGCAAGGGGAGACCTCGGGGTGGAAGTCCCGGCTGAAGAAGTGCCGTTAATTCAAAAGCGTCTGATAGAGCTGTGCAATTCCGCACTGAAACCTGTAATTATTGCCACACAGATGCTCGAATCCATGACAGAACACCTTCAGCCCACAAGGGCCGAGGCAACGGATGTCGCAAACGGCGTGCTGGACGGGGCAGACGCATTAATGCTTTCAGCAGAAACAGCAATCGGCAGCTACCCTGTTGAAGTTATAAAAATGATGGACAAGATTATAAGTTTCACGGAAACACATACACACAAGGCCCCCCTTCATAATCCCATCGGCGGAAAAACCTTGGCCCATGCCATTGCCGAGGCAGCATGCGCATCAGCAATGGATATAAAGGCAAAGGCAATAGTGGCCTTCAGCCGGACAGGGTTTACAGCGCTTATCGCATCAAAGTTCAGGCCGCGGGTGCCGATTATAGGTTTTACCGTCAGGGATGAAGTCCGAAGGAGAATGAATCTGTACTGGGGGATTACGCCTCATATCATGAAATTCCCTGACAATACAGATGAAATGATCTCTGAATCGGAAAAAGCCCTCATTCAGAAAGGCCTTGTGAAAAAAGGGGATGCGATTGCAATAATAGCCACATCTCCCTTTACTCAGGGCGCAAAGACAAATATCATGAAACTGCACAGGGTGGGAAAGTAATCTGAGATGTTCCTAAATCAATAAGTCATCTTACTTCTTTGCAGTATTCTTAGCCCCCGGCTGCTTTTTGAGTTTTGTCTCCGGTTTTTTAAACATCATTCTGCCGTCTTCCATATCAGCCTCTACCGTATCGCCGTCTTTAAATGTACCATCAAGGATTTTTGTGGCAAGCGGGTTTAAGATTTCTTTCTGGATTACCCTCTTAAGCGGTCTTGCGCCGTAAAGCGGGTCATAGCCCGTCTCTGCAAGATATCCCTTTGCCGGCTCTGTAAGCACAATATCTATATGCCGGTCTTTTAAGTAATGCTTCATGCGGTCCAGCTGGATGTCAACAATTTTAAGAAGCAGTTCCCTGTTAAGCGCATGGAATATTATTATCTCATCCACCCTGTTCAGAAATTCAGGCCTGAAAAATGTCTTCAGGTCCTCCATCACGCCCTTGCGTATCTGTTCCTCATTGCTCCACTCGGTAAGCATCTCCTGAATGCGCTGGCTTCCGATGTTTGAAGTCATAATTACAACCGTATTCCTGAAATCAACCGTCCTTCCGTGCCCGTCCGTAAGCCTTCCGTCGTCAAGAAGCTGAAGCAGTACATTAAAAACCTCCTGATGGGCCTTTTCAACCTCATCAAAAAGGATTACGGCATAAGGCCTTCTTCTGACCGCCTCTGTGAGCTGTCCGCCTTCTTCATAACCGACATAACCCGGAGGCGCGCCTATCAGCCGCGACACTGTGTGCCGTTCCTGATATTCAGACATGTCAATCCTCACCATTGCCGCTTCATCGTCAAAGAGAAATTCCGCAAGCGCCCTCGCAAGCTCTGTCTTTCCTACGCCTGTCGGTCCCAAAAAGATAAAGGAGCCGATGGGATGGTTCGGGTCCTGTATGCCTGCCCTGGCCCTTCTTACCGCGCTTGAAACGGCGCTGATTGCCTCATCCTGCCCCACGACGCGTAATTTCAGCCTGTCCTCCATGCTGAGCAGTTTCTGAACCTCTCCCTCAAGCATTCTGCTCACGGGTATGCCGGTCCATTTTGAGACAATCTCCGCGACATCCTCTTCGTCAACTTCCTCCTTAAGCAGTTTCCCTTTGCCCTGCTCTGCCGCAAGTCTTTTGTTTTCTTCCTCAAGGTTTTTTTGAAGCATAAGGAGCCTGCCGTATTTTAATTCCGCGGCTTTGTTGAGGTCGCCCTCCCTCTCAGCCTTCTCAGCCTCAATCTTTGTGCGCTCAATATCCTCCTTAATTGAACTTATTTTGCCTATCGCCCCTTTCTCATTGAGCCATTGGGCTTTTAAGACATCTCTTTTTCCAGTAAGCCCTGCGATTTCTTTTTTAATCTGTTCCAGCCTCTCCTTTGACGCTTCGTCTTTCTCCTTTATCACCGCCTGCTTTTCTATTTCATACTGCCTTAGTTTCCGTTCAATCTCATCCAGCTCGGACGGCATGCTGTCTATCTCCATCTTAAGCCGCGAGGCAGACTCATCAATAAGGTCAATTGCCTTGTCAGGCAGAAACCTGTCAGATATGTACCTGCTGCTTAAAACCGCCGACGCAACCAGCGCCGAATCCTTTATCCTCACGCCGTGATGGACCTCGTACCGTTCCTTAAGCCCCCTCAGAATGGAAATTGTGTCTTCAACATTAGGCTCTTTTATAAAAATCGGCTGAAACCTTCTTTCAAGCGCAGGGTCTTTTTCAATGTATTTCCTATACTCAGAAAGGGTAGTTGCGCCGACGCACCTGAGCTCGCCCCTCGCAAGCGCGGGTTTGAGCATATTGGATGCATCTATTGCGCCTTCTGCGGCGCCGGCGCCGACAACAGTATGAAGTTCGTCAATGAATAATATGACTTTACCCTCAGCCTCTTCTATTTCCTTAAGCACGGCCTTAAGCCTTTCTTCAAATTCCCCCCTGAACTTTGCCCCTGCGACAAGCGCGCCCATATCAAGGGCCACAACCTTTTTGTCCTTAAGGCTCTGAGGCACATCTCCTGACATTATCCTCTGCGCAAGCCCTTCGGCAATGGCGGTCTTTCCAACGCCGGGCTCGCCGATTACAACGGGGTTGTTTTTTGTCCTCCGTGAAAGCACCTGTATTACCCTTCTGATCTCTTCATCCCTTCCTATGACAGGGTCCAGTCTGCCCCTTTTAGCAAGCTCTGTCAGGTCCCGCGCATAACGCTTCAGAGCCTGATATTTTTCCTCAGGATTCTGGTCTGTAACGCGCTGCGTCCCCCTTATCTCACGCATTGCAGAAAGCGCCTTGTCTTCTGTAATGCCGGATTTTTTAAGGACCTTTGCCGCCTTGCTTTCCACCCCGATAAGCCCGAGAAGCAGATGCTCAACACTTACAAATTCATCCCGGAGATGTCCTGCATGTGAAAATGCCTTTTCAAAGACATCCTTAAGCGTCTGCGTAATATAAATCTGCCCCATCGGGGTCGGGCCAAGCACTTTTGGCTGTTTTTCAATCTCCGCATCAACAGCGCTCCGAAGCGCCTTTATATCTGCTCCGAGTTTTTTGATAATCTCAAGCGCAACGCCCTCATCTCGAAGAGTAGAGTCTCCGACAAGCAGGACCTGCAAAAGATGCTCTGCATCAACCTGCTGGTTGCCTTTTTTCTGCGCAAGCTGCTGCGCCTTTTCAACTGCCTCCTGACTTTTTATGGTAAATTTATCCGGTCTCATTCACTAATTCCTCCAAATTAAAATCTGGTTCAACGTTGTTTAAGATTGTTTAATGTTGTTCAAGATTGAACGGTTTAAACAGGTTGAACTATTTGAACTATATTTGTACCTATTCCTCTTCAAAAAATCTCCTTATCCGTTCTTCAAATTCTTTCCTTAAATCCCTTTCAAGGTGCGTCATCATATCCTCCATTTCGCGGTGAAGGACGTCAAGCCTGCGCCTCATCCTTATAATTATATCAACCCCGGCCCGGTTGACGCCGAGCTCCTTTGTAAGCCTCAGTATCATTCCGATGCGCTCCAGATTCTCCTGAGAATAAAGCCTGGCCCGCCCGACCCTTTCGGGACGTATCAAGCCCTCTCTTTCGTAAAGCCTAAGCGTCTGCGGATGTATCTGAAACATCTCAGACACAACACTTATCATGAATAACGGGCGCTTTTTATCTTCCATGTTCATCCCACAAAAAAGTTCAAATGGTTCAACCTGTTTAAACCGTTCAATCTTGAACAACATTAAACAACCTTGAACAATGTTGAACAATATTAAACCAGATGTTAGCATTGAACAAGATTTAATGATACGCCTTTTCTATCTCCTGAAGCGCCTCTTTAGTCTTAGCCGTGACCTTCTTCGGCGCAACTATTTTAATAACCACATACTCATCGCCCTTAATTCCTGTCTTCGTATCAGGAAGACCCTTGCCCCTGAGCTTAAATTTTTTCCCGCTGTCCGTGCCCGGAGGCAGGGTCATGGCGGCAGTTCCGTCAAGCGTCGGCACATTAATCTTTCCTCCAAGCGCCGCCTCGCTGAAAGTAACAGGCGCATCAACATAGATGTTATCCCCGTCGCATTTAAATACAGGATGCTGTCTGACAGTAATCTCAATGTACAAATTACCCGCAGGCCCGCCTTTCACGCCGGCGCCGCCCAGGCCCTGAAGTTTCAGCCTGCTTCCTGTGTGTGCGCCTGCCGGAATTTTCACTTTTACGGTCTCAGTAATTACGGAATTACCGCTGCCCCTGCACGGCTTGCACGCCTTTGTCACAATCCTCCCGCTGCCCCTGCACGAGGGACAGGTCTGGCTCAATCTGAAAAACCCCCTGCCCTGCTGAGATGTCCCGGCGCCTTTGCAATCAGGGCATGTCCTTGAATCCTCTGCGCCGGTGCCGCTGCAGATACTGCAGGGAATTTCCCTGGTCAGTGTAATCGGTTTTGTAACGCCTTTATACGCCTCTTCAAGAGATATCTCAAGCGATGCGGCAAGGTCATCACCGCGAAGGGGCCTTTCCTTTTCCCCGCGCATGCCGAATAAATCAGAAAATATATCTGTGCCGGCCCCGCCGAAATCAAAACCAAAATCATGAGATCTGAACCCTTCAAATCCCTGACCCTGTCCCGCTTCAAACGGACTCTTTCCAAATTTGTCGTAATCCGCCCTTTTCTTTGCGTCGCCAAGCACCTCATAAGCCTCATTTATCTCCTTGAACTTCTGCTCCGACGCTTTGTCTCCGGGATTTAAATCAGGATGGTATTTGCGCGCAAGCCTCCTGAATGCCTTTTTTATGTCACCCTGTGAGGCATCTTTCTTAACGCCAAGCCTGTCGTAATAATCCTTCATTATCTCACTTTCTATTTCTTAGTTCTTAGTTATTTTTATCATACCACTTGATACGGTTCATGTCAAGTGGTTTTATACTAAAATGAACAACCCTACGGCAGAGACCGCAGGGTATTTAAATCTCCCCTCCCTTGACGGGAGGGGGATGAAGGGGAGGGTGAAAAAAACTGAAAACACCCCCACCCTCGCCCTCCCCCATCAAGGGGGAGGGATTAGTGGAGACCCTGTGGCAAGACCACAGAGAATTACAAGCTCAATATCCCTTGAATAAAATTGTATTGTTTTGTTTCATATATTGTTATTATCATATTTTATTTGACATGTATTAGATATACATGTGATAATTTTATTGACTTGTTGCTGATGCTGTACCTCATTATCTAAATGAATAAATAAGGAGGAGCATCCTAATGGGCTATGCCAAGATAGATAAGTTTCTTGATGTGCAGGGTCTCTTTTGTCCACAGCCTATTGTCATGACCGCAGGCACGCTGAAATCAATGGACAAGGGACAGATTCTTCAGGTCGTATGCAGCGACAACACTGCAAAGCTGAGCATCCCGATGCTTTGCGAGAGAGGAAGTTTTAAACTCTTGGACCTGACAGAGGGCAACGGGGTGCTGAACTTCTTTATCCAGAAGTAACTAAGAACTTATACCTGAGAAATCAGAAGTAAGAAGTCTTAGTTCTCATTTCTCAGTTCCCATTTCAAATATTATTCCCCATTTTTTTCTCTGTTCTTAGTTCTCATTTCTCAGTTTTTACTTGGCTGGTTCCGGCATTGACATGCGGCAATTGTTTATGTAATAATTGAGCCTTAAAAATCACTCGTTAAACATTTAGCGTTATATTATAAACAATAAACTTCGACAGCGGTCGAGAAATTTAACTTCAAGGAGGTACTAATGTTCATACTTAATACGAAAAGGGAATCACTGCTTCGCAATAAAATTGCAGCAGGCTTTTTCTCACTGCTTTTCCTGCTGTGTTTGCTGCCGGCGTATCAAAATGCCTTCGGCGCCTCTGCGCTTGTAGAAACTCAGGGGCTTGCGGACAGCCTAAAACAGCCCGCAATCAGCCTGATATATGTAGCAAGTCCTGCGCCTACCGACAAGGCAGGTTATGACAAAGGGCATATTGCCGGCTCAGTTTATCTGGATATAAACACTTTAATGGGCATTATGGGAGACGGCAGCGCTGCGCCTGATAAGGCAAAATTTGAAACCCTCATGGGCAGTATGGGCATCAGCAATGACAGCCAGGTAGTAGTGTACGGTTCAGGCGGTGCAAATCCATTCATTACTGCTGCCTTCTGGCTTATGAAATACAATGGTCATAAAAACGTCAGTTACTTAAACGGCGGACTTGCAAAATGGACAGGTGAAAAACGCCCGGTTACAGGAGATGCTGCAAAGGTCGCTCCTGCAAAATACAAGGCGGCTCCGGATGAGTCAATAAGGGCAGAAGAAGGCTATGTAGCCCAGAATCTCAAGAATCCCAAGGTTGCCATAGTGGACGTCCGCGCTGTTGACGAATATGCCGGAACAAACGCAATGGGCAATAAAAGAACAGGTCATATGCCGGGAGTCGTCAATCTTCCCTTTAACACAACGAATCTTAACAATGACGGGACTTTTAAGTCTGCTGACGTATTAAAAGCCGCATACGAGGCAAAGGGGATTACAAAGGATAAGGAAGTTATAGTTTACTGCCAGGGCGGCGTGCGCGCAGCGCATACATATTTCACGCTTAAGTATATTTTGGGTTATCCGAAGGTCAAAAATTATGTAGGCTCATGGGGTGAATGGTCAAAATTAGACCCGGCAAAACATCCCGCAGAGAAATAAAAATAAGGAGAAAACAATATGAAGCTGGGCATCTTTGTTAATACGGACAAGCATTTGGGACACATCACAGGGCTGACAAAGGCAGCCGTTTCAAAAGGACACGAGGTGCATATATTTACAATGGACGACGGGGCAAAGCTTCTGGAGAATCCTTCTTTTACGGCGTTATGCAAAACCCCGGGCGTAAAGATGAGTTATTGCGACCATACAGCCGTAGAAAAAAATATCAAAAAGACAGGCCTCCCTGAAGAAGTAGTCTGCGGAAGCCAGTATAACAATGCAGTTATGGCGCACGAAGTTGACAGGCTGATAGTCCTGTAATTTCAAACAGTCAAGGCACTGGTTAAGTTTTCTGCAAGCAGATACTGACATAACCATGCCATGCATAAAAACTTACAAAGGGGGACAGTTGACATGAAGATTCTCCATATATTGAATGACGGACCTGCAAAATTATCCGGACAGATAATTGAGACTCAGTCAAAAGGCAATACGATAAAGATAATTGACCTCTCAAAAAAAGAGCTGTCGTATGAAGGCCTCGTAGATGACATATTCTCATATGACAAAGTAATGTCCTGGTAACAGGGGATTGACGGTATTAAAAAAACCTGACAGGTTTAAGGAGGCATCAGCCTACGGCTCGTAGAGATGACGCCTCCTTTTTCTTTGAATAGAGTTTAACGCAGAGACAGGTGGATTTCGCGTGCCCAAAAAATCTGATTATGCGCTTTTAATTTCCTCTCTGACGCTCCTCACGTTTGCCGCCCTCTTCATCTTCCGCTCCGCAGATGACAACAGGCTGACAAGCTGGCAGTGGGTGTTTGAAGGCGTCAACGCATCAAGGATTTATCTGATACTGATGGCAGGTATTTTTATTTCATATCTTCTCTCAAAAATCCCTTTCCCCGAACGCTATCCCGCCTTATGTCTTTTCATACTCTCTTTTATCCTTGCCGTGCCCTTCTGGGGCGCGCCTGAGGTTATTGTTGATTCCTCCAGATACTTCACTCAGGCAAAACACCTTGAGATTTACGGCATCGGATATTTTTTAAGAGAATGGGGCAAAAGTATTTCTGCGTGGACTGATTTGCCGCTCATACCTTTTCTTTACGGTCTGATTTTTAATGTTTTCGGAGAATCAAGAATTTTTATACAGATATTCACAACCGCCCTTTTCTCGCTTACCGCAGTGTTTACCTATCTAACGGGAAAACTTCTTTGGGACAAAAGCACCGGCTTTTACGGAGGCGCTCTCATCCTCGGAATCCCCTACCTTTTTCCCCAGATACCGCTTATGCTTGTTGACATTCCCGTAATGTTTTTTTTCACACTGTCAATCTTTACTTTTGTAAGCGCATTGGACAAAGGCGGCGCAAGGCGGATAATATTTTCATCGCTTGCAATTGCCGCCTCTTTACTTACCAAGTATTCCGTATGGCTGATGCTCACTGTACTGATTGTGATATTTCTGGTTTATTTGATTACATCAGCCGTTCAGCGGAATACTCCTGACTCCAAACCTCATACTCCTGACTATCTCTACAGGGGTTTAATAATTTTTTTAATCTCCGCTTCGCTGACAGGAACTTTTTTGCTGTATAAATCCGATGTGTTTTTAGGACAGATAAGCCTCCTTGCCGGCTATCAGCAGCCCGGACTGAAACGATGGGGAGAGAGTTTTATATCAACATTCTTTTTCCAGATTCACCCGTTTATCACTGCCGCGGCTTTATATTCAGCTTATATTGCCTTCAAAAAAAGGGATCTGAGATATCTAATCGCAATCTTCCTGCCGGCGCTTGTGGTCCTGTTCCAGATAAGAAGAATCCGCTATGCAATGATTGTATTTCCGATGCTTGCACTAACGGCTTCATACGGACTGCAGCAGGTCCGGGATGAACGGCTCAGAAAATTTATAGTTTTGTGCATCATAGTCTCCTCCATTACTGTTTCGGCATTTGCTTATCTTCCGTTTTTGCAAAACACAAGCGCAGTAAACCTTAAAAATGCCGGTGAATTTATAAACTCACTTGACATAAATAAGGTTGAGGTCTTTCTAAAGACTGATGCAGTGTCGTCTGTAAATCAGGCAGTATCCGTCCCTGTCCTTGATTTGTTTACCGCAAAAAAAGTCAGCTATCATTATGCGCCCGGCGTCACACCGCCAAAAGACGCAATCTCAAAATCACCTTTCAGATTCACATGGGAATATAAAAATCCTGCGTATTATACAGATAATGCCTCAGACGGAAAAACAGCGACGGTTGTAATATCAGAGGATGCCGGATATCAGCCGGAATGCGCCGGAAAATACCGCAATTATATGGTGTTCAAGCATTCAGAGGGCGTTTTCCAGCATAAAACATTTGTAACGGTTTACTATGATTAGATATTATTTTTTATTCTTATACCCTTATTAATCTTGATTTTTAGTTGTATTTTCTGCTATAAATATCCTGCCCCGAACTATAGATTTAGCTGAATACGCTTCATCTTAAAATGCCGGGTATTAATAAATTTGAAGAAGGCAAGCATTTCCTTATTCAAATATAGAAAATTTAATAAGAAGGAGAAAAGATTATGGAAGAAAAAAGAAATCGCATCTGGGCTTTTATAATCACGGGCGTTTTGATCCTTATCAGCGCATTATATTACCAAACAAATGTATTCTATATGTACCTTGTGGCGTACATCTGGTTCGGGTTTGCCTACGGGATGATGCTTCAGTACGGGAGATTCTGTTTTGCCTCTGCATCAAGGGACCTTTTTGCCGCAGGCGTTCCGAGAATGGCGGTGGGCATCCTCGTAGCGCTTATGTTCTTCAGCCTTATTCAGGCAACCCTTGCCTCAACCAACATGAGCACTTTCCATCCCGCTCCTTTCGGGATACATACATTAGTAGCAGGATTGATTTTTGGCGTGGGCATGGTGCTCGCAGGAGGCTGTGCATCAGGCTCTCTTTATAAGATCGGCGAAGGGAATATGACATCATTTTTAGCGGCGTTCTTCGGGCTCTGCATCGGTCAGGCTGTTTTTGTGGATGTAAAATGGTTTGATTTCATGATTCCGCAGAAGTGGGTGACTGCCGCCGCCGCAAAAGGAATTCCCGCAGATAAAATGACGTCATCTTTTGATAAATATCTTGCAGGCTATGTCTGGGACCAGCCGACGGTCCGGATGTCGGACATCCCGGCAATAAAAGAGGCTCTGCCCGGAGCATCTAAATATTTCATCGGCGATGCGCTTCTTACAGCCCTTATTCCTGCGGTAATCCTTCTTATTGTTATCTATGCCTTTTACATAAGAAAGGGTTTTCTTAAAAAACGCGCGAAACAAAAAAGCGGCGCAGCCACCGGCTTCGGTGATGATATTGCAGGCCTCTGGAATATGATAACCGCTTCCAAGAGAACAACCCTGATGGGTGTTTTAATCGGCATCGTGGCAGGACTCCATATATTTGTCATGAAAGGGATGCAGAACAGATTTGCAGTTGATAATTTTGGACGGCTTCTGACAAAAATGGGGCATACGGCTGATGTTTCAATAAGCGGAAAGGTTTTTGACCCCGGATACTGGTATATCACAAGCCAGGAAGGGCAGTTTGGCGCATGGATTCTGGAGAAATTCGGATGGAATATGCACGACAATATATTCTTCGGAGTTAATAACGGTCTTCCCGAGCCATGGCGCAATCCGGCTCTATGGATGTCATTCGGCATTATCTTCGGCGCAATGGTGATGGCAAGACTGAACAATGAATATAAGTTTAAACTGCCAAAAGGCGAGCTTATTGTATGGGGTCTGCTTGGCGGACTGCTGATGGGCTGGGGTTCAAGACCGGCGCTCGGCTGTAATATAGGCGCATTCTTTATCAGGGTGGCAGGAGGCGACCCGAGCGGCTGGCTGTATGGCACAGGCATGGTCGGCGGGGCTTTTATCGGCGTTAAATTCTTCAACTGGTGGTCTGAAAGAAAAATGGCAAAAGAGATGGAGTCGTTTTAGAGTGTCAAAGCTTTAACACTAAATAAAAAAGGAGGAAGTAAGTCATGGCTATGAAGTTTGAGAAAACAGGAGAAGGAACGTATCTGCTGGATGTATGCGGCTATGTATGCCCGCATCCCCAGATATACTGTAAAAAGTCCCTTGAAAAAATGAATGAAGGTGATGTCGTTGAGATGGTTCTTGACAATCCTTCATCCGTTGAAACAATAGCTCAGATGTGCGATCAGGTCGGGCATGAGCTGTTAGAGAGAAAAACAGAAGGCGGCAAGATCTATTTAAAGATCAAAAAAGCTTAATGAACATCCAAAAGGGGGAATTATGAAAACGCCTCTGGCGATTATGATTATAATTGTAGTGATAATGCTCGGTTTTCTGGTAATCTACAGCCAGCAGCACGATATGTCTGCTCAAACACCCGGGGAGCATGGCGCAGCAGGCTACGGTTCTGCATCGGCTGCAGGAGGTTATGGTCACGCTCCCGCAGCAGGAGGTTACGGGGCAACTCCCGCAGCAGGCGGCTATGGTCATGCACCTGCAGGGGGTTATGGAGCAGCGCCGGCGGCAGGAGGCTACGGTCATGCGCCCGCAGCAGGCTATGGAGCGCCGAGCGGCGGATACGGAAAATAAGAAACTTTTACAACCTAACTAACCTTGGGAGTTGAGAAAATGAAAAAAATATTAATTGCGGTAGATGATACCAAAGGCAGTAAAACTGCATTTGAAGTAGCCAGTAAACTGTGCGCTTCCATACGCCCGGAAACTACCATACTGCTTTATGTTGAAAAGTTTGAGGGCAGGTCTCTAATTACTGAAATGCTCGGCGACTCGGAAATTGCAACCCTAAGGGATGTATTACACGGTACCGAATATCAGGAGGCGCTGGATAAAAAGGCGCAGACAATTATTAATTATTATAAAAAAGCAATGGAAGACAAGGGCATCGGCAAAATAAAGACTGTAGTTAAAAAAGGCCACCCTGTGGATGAAATTCTTAAGTCAGCCAAAGAAGAAGGCGCAGATATGATAATTATCGGGTCAAGGGGTAAAAGGGCCTCCCATCTTTTTATGGGAAGCGTCAGCAGGGAAGTTGCCAACAGCGCTACTGTTCCTGTGCTTATTGTCAGGTAAGCGCATAATTTTTATCAGGCGTTTTCAGTATTACTAAGGGGGTCCTAAGTAAAGCCTCATAATTTGTCATTCCTCCCGAAATTTCGGGATCGGGAATCCTTCTGAAAACAAATCCCGATGCATCGGGACGGACAAGCCGGAATGACAGAATAGCCGGAAATGTCGCTTTACTTACGATTTCATTAGTAAAGATTCTGTATGGTTATAGTCCAACAAAAATACCCTGTGATTAGATTGCAGGGTATTTTTATTTTTCAAAGGAGCGGCTTTGACTCACCGTAAAAATGAAATAATCATATTGGGCGGGGGACTTACAGGGCTGTCCGCAGGGTCTGTCTTAACTAAAGCCGGACTGCCTGTTAAAGTGTTTGAAAGCGGCCCTGCGGTCGGAGGTCTCTCAAGGACCATCACACACGGAGCATTCCGTTTTGACCTTGGCGGTCACAGGTTTTACACGAAAAACAAAAAAACTGAGAATTTTGTGAGGGAGTTGTTAGGCAGAGAGTTAATTTCCGTACAGCGCAAAAGCAAGATTTTCATGCACGACAGGTACTTTGATTATCCCCTTAAACCCTTGAATGCCATGTTCGGACTTGGCATACCTGCGACATTAAAAATAATCTCAGACTACGGGGCCGAGCGGATAAAGCGTCTTAAAAAAAATTCTGACGCCGTTTCTTTGGAAGACTGGGTAGTAGGAAAATTCGGGCGCAAGATGTTTGACATCTACTTTAAAGAATACAGCGAAAAGGTCTGGGGCCTTGACTGCAGCAGGATTAGCGCGGAATGGGTGGCACAGCGCATCAAGGGGCTTTCACTCGGCGTGGCAATTAAAAATGCTTTCTTTAAATTCAGCGGGAGAGAAATACCCACCCTTGCCGACAGCTTCATCTATCCGTCATTAGGCATAGGGAGAATTGCCGAGAAGCTCAGGGAGACCATAGACAAAAACAATAATCATGTTGCAGTAAACAGCTCGGTCAGAAGGCTGAGCCACGACGGTATGAACATAAAAAGCGCCGTTGTCAGCAATTGCAGGCAGACATATGATATTGAGGGCGGTGAATTCATATCAAGCATACCTCTGACCGCCATGGTTCAGATGCTTCATCCTGCGCCACCGGATAATGTAATTTCAGCGGCATCCAAGCTGAAATACAGAGACCTCGTCATTGTAACTGTCATGATAAACCGCGAACGCGTTACAGACCAGACATGGATATACCTGCCCGAGCAGAAAATATCCTTCAGCAGGATTCATGAGCCAAAAAACTGGAGCACGGCAATGGCGCCGGAGGGGAAGACGCATATTGTTGCAGAATACTTCTGTGCCGAAGGCGATGAAGTATGGAATACAAATGATGCAGGGCTGACAAACCGGACCATTAAAAATCTGCATGCGCTGGGATTTATCAAAATAAATGAGGCCGTTGATAGTACGGTCTTAAGGATACCTAAGGCATATCCATTGTTTGAAGTCGGCTATGAGAGGCATTATGACACGATATGCAGCTACCTCGGCAGATTTCAAAACCTGCATATCGCAGGCAGGAGCGGGATGTTCAAGTATTACAACATGGACCATGTCATAGAGGCAGGCATTAAGACTGCGGAGAAGATAATTAAAAATTCAAAATGAAAAATTCATATCTGCAAATCGGCAAAAGAGGGAGTGAGCATGTCATTCCCGCTTGTCGGGAATCTTTTTTTTCGTGTTTCTGCGAGACAGAGGGAGATGAAAGAAGGATGCCCCGACAAATCGGGGCATGACAGCGAGAGAGGGAATTGAAAATGAAATGCGCCCTTATCATCCCCGCCTGGTCGCCTGAAGATATCTTCTCCTCAAAGACGGCAGGCTCGCAGATAAACTACTGGCAGCCGCTGGGAACGCTCTACGTTGCCGCCTCCATGTTAAAAGCAGGTCATGACGTAAAGTTCTTAAACGGCGGCTTTATGAGCCGCAAAGAAATCCTGCGGCATGTATCAGATTACAGGCCTGACTTCATAGGCATTTACTCCACTGCCTTCGGATGGAAAAAGGCGGTTTTCACGGCGTCAGAGGTCAGACAAATATTGAAGCAGCTAACCCCGCCAATCATCCCCTTAAATAAGGGGGTGAATAAGGAGGGGTTAGCAAACCGCCCTTTCATCGCCGTCGGCGGGCCCTACCCTATCGCAATGCAGGAAAAGTGCCTTGAGGATTCAACAGATATTGACGCAGTGGTCACCGGCGAAGGCGAGATTACCGTAGTTGAAATGCTGGAGAAATTATCTCAAGGCAAAAGCCTTGAAGGGGTTGAAGGCGTTGTATTCAGAGACGGCAATAAAATCATAAAAAATCCACCGCATCCCCTCATTACAGATGTTGACGCCCTGCCCTTTCCTGCGCGCGAGCTTCTAAAAGATGCAGACAGCTACATCCCGCCGCCTGCTACATACAAGAGGCGTCCCGTGGCTGTCATCATCACCTCAAGGGGCTGTAACAGAAGGTGCATTTACTGTTTTCAGATTGATAAAGAGAGAAAACACGGCATACGCTTCCGCAGTATAGAAAATGTCATGCAGGAGATAGAGCTTTGCCTTAGACAGGGTTACAGGGAGATAAAATTCATTGACGATACACTTACCGCTGATTACGACAGGGCAATGAAATTAACTCAAGAGATTAAAAAACGCAGGCTTGATTTCACATGGTTTGCCTCTGCATGCGTCAATCAGGTGGACCTGCCCCTGCTTAAGGCATTTAAAGATGCAGGGTGCTGGGCCATCCTCTTTGGCGCAGAAAGCGGCGTGCAAAAAGATTTAACCACCATTAGAAAAGGCATAACCCTTGAGCAGACATGCAAGGCAGTAAAGGCGGCAAAGAAAGCCGGACTGACAGTTTATACGCCCTTTCTTTTTGGCATTCCGGGGCAGACATTTGAAGACGGTTTAAAGACCATAGAATTTGCATGTGAACTTAATCCAGACATTGCCAATTTTCACGCGCTCACGCCATTCCCGGGCACAGAGATTTACGATAACATAGAAAAATACGGCGCCATGTCCGGCGATCTTGCGGATTTCACATATCAGGGCGCGGCATTTATCCCTTATTCAATGACAAGGCAGGAGATTGCGGAATTAAGACAACTGGCATTTAAGAAATTTTACTCAAGGCCCGGGTTTATATTGAAAAGACTCGCCGGAATCAGAAGCCTCAGCGACCTCAGGGCCGGACTGAATGGAGTTAAAAGCCTGTTTTGGCTGTGGGTAAAAGAAGGTGTTTTCAGGAGAGAAACTAAAATGTAAGGAGTGCATGCTTAAATACTCCTTAAGCAGTGCCGGATACATGCGGGGATTAAAAAGTATATTCGTCATAAAATAACACTCATGCGTGCAGTAACAGCCGTTGTTTTGAATCAATCTTATAATTCCCTGCACCCTCTCAGTTTCTAAGACCTGCCTCAGATTATAATCCGCATCCTTTACATTTCCAAATTTCATGCGGTCGCTGAAAAATTCGCAGGGATAGACATCCCCTGTCTCTGTCAGAACAAGGTTTAATCTGCCTGCATAGCAGGGGATTAACTGCCTTTTCTGAATCATTGTTTCATGAATGAGCCTGCGCTGAATAATATCCTGCGCTGCCTTAATGCGCGCGCCTCTGAAGCGGTAAATAGACGAGGTCTTATTCTTTAAATTTTTTTCAAGTCTTTCTATGGCGTGATGATATTTTTCATAATCCGTTTTTTTATAATCTTCATCCTTAAGATTACCGCGTATCAGGGAAATTGTATGCGTCTTTATATCTTTAAGCCCGCTGACAAAATCAATTATTCCGTTCATCTCGTCCTGATTTAAAGAACAGAACACAGTGTTTATGCCAAGCTCAAAATTCGGGTATTTCTCAAGGAGTCCGGCGAGCATTTGATACGTCTGCATGGTTTTATCAAAACTGCCGCGTGTGTTTCTGATTTCATCATGCCTTGCCTGAAGCCCGTCAACAGAAAGCTTTACTGCTATCACAGAATTTTCACAGTGCTTTAAAATCTGCTCTGTCTTGTCCTTAATTACCTCAGGAAGCATCCCGTTAGTGGGATACAGCATTATTGCAGGCTTGTTGTTTTCATAAAAAACCTTGCTTATTTCAACAAGGTCGCTCCTTAAAAATATCTCACCACCTGAGAACGCCAGCCAGAGCAGATTGCCGATGGATGAAGAAATTTTTTGGAGTTCTTCAAGAGATAGTTCCACTTCCTGAGCAGAACCACTTTCCAAATCCCCCCTTCCCCCCTTTGGCAAAGGGGGGTAAGGGGGGATTTTTAGATTCTCCGCATCTTTAAGATAAAAGCAGAACGGGCATCTCTGATTGCACCTTCTGGTCAGAAAAACAGTGAGATGAATCGGATTGCGCTTGCAAAATACAGAGCCTATATGACGGAACAGTGAATACATCTTGAAAATTATACCATTTACTCCTTGTCAGCCTTTAATCCTTTTCAGGAAAACAGCATATTTTTCTTTATGCCCTTCCTGTTCTGACCATGACTTTATTTCTTTCAAATTTATTTTCTGCGCTTTTGCAACCATTACAGCCTGTTCTATTGCCTGAGGGTCATTCCAGTGATAAAAAGCCGCCAGCCTGTCTTTGACGCAATCTGTTGGAGAAAGCAAGATAATAGTGCCAAGCCTCGTTTTCATTTTTTTAATTATCTTTACCGGCTTATTCCCTATTGCCGCAGGCGGGGAAACAAATTCAATAAAAAAAGGGCAGTCCGCACGGATAAAGTAGCGGGAACTTTCTCTCTTAAAACCTAACTCCGACAGCGCCTGCGTTATATTTTTCAACAGTGTATGCGATACAAAATCCAGGTCAAATGATATATATTTATTCGTTGTGTAGATAGAAACACATGCACCGCCAACCAGAATGGCATCTATATCTTTTTCTCTTAGCTTTTCTGATACTATGGCAGCTAATTCTTTTATTTTAATGTGTTTCCAGTCGATTTTCACAGCGGTTTGTCTGCTTTTCTCGGCCTTGTGCGCAGCTTGTAATACTTATCTTTTTCTTTATCGGGAAGAAACTCGTATGCCTTTGATAAAAACGGTTTCAACTCCTTTAGAAACGGATACTGAGGATTGAAAGTGTAGAGCCTTACTTTGCCCATAAGACGACTTACTACAATTCCGCTGTTTTCAAGCCTTTTAAGCTGCTGCTGAATCCTGTTGACAGGCACTTCAAAAACCTTTGCCATGCCAAGCGGATACCCTTCCCCGTAGACATTAAGGAAAAATAATATTTTTTCAACTGTCATGTTGCCGAAAAGCCC
>JACRGX010000023.1 GCA_016212185.1 Nitrospirota bacterium | reverse complement strand
TTCATATTCCTCATGCTTTTCTTTGACGTCTTTTATAATTATACTGCTTGTTCTTTTGTCAGTGCTTATAAATCCCATACTGGTAAGAACCTTGGCAGTTTCAATAGTGGATTTGACCTTGTCAACATCGGCGTAATTAATCGGGTAAACCCTTGTCTCAATGTCGCCTGATTTTATCTCCGCCTCTTTTGCCTTTGCCAGATCTTCGCCTTCCCGCGCTAAAACATTTGTCGGCGCAATACGAATGATATTGCCTTCAACTATTTTTGACAGGCTGTAGTTTCGGAGTATTATGTCAAGCGCCTGGTCCCAGGGCACATTTAAAATCCTCATTGAAAATTTGCCTTTTACCTCTGGATGTACGACTATGTTATAGCCGCTTACATCGGCAAGCAGTCTAAAGATGTGCAGGAGGTCCGCATCCTGAAAATCAAGGGATATTTTTTCTCCTGTATATTTTGCCCCGGCCTGCGGCGCTGCTTCAGGCTTTGACGCTTTTGGTTCTTCCTGAGCGGCAACTGCGGGTTTTTCCTTTAGCGCTTCTTTTGCTGATTCATCAGCGGAGGCTGAAGCGTCTTGCATTTCTAAGGCAGGCGGCTCGGATTTTGGGAAAGAAAGGACTAATGTGTTACCTCTTAGTAAAGGTTTTACTTCTACAGGCGACGAAAGGGCAATCTCAAGCCTGACTGTCTTTGCCGCGCCTTCAACTTCCATCGGGATTATTTCCATGACGCCGGACTTATCAAGGACCATCTTGTCTTTGAACCTGCCCAGTCCGACATCGCGAAGTTCAACCACAACCCTGAAAGGGTCGGAAGGTTTATATATTGTATAAGAAAGCGAAGCATTGCTGTCTATACGGATTTCAGTAATACTATCGCTTTCCTGCACGTCTATGCCTGTAATAACAGGACTCTGGGCCGCATCTTCAGCTTTTGCAATTCCTGTTGATGTACAGCATACAGCTAAAACAAATAAAAATAGAAATGCGCCCGTTAAACTGAAGAACGCTTTTAAATCTGATTTTATCATTCTGCCTCCTTACCCTTGCGGAGTTCTAAGACTACTTCGCGGGGTCTTGTTTTACCCGTATAATCTATACTATATTCAATTATTATTACTTTGTCATTTGTTATTTTTTTGACCGTTCCTTTATACAGTCCCAGGACAGTCCCTTCTTTTACGGTATAAGACTTGTTGTCAGGCGAAAGGATCAGCCCGTAACGCACGCCTTTTTTTTCAGCAATTGCCGCCAGCGTAAAATCATTTATGTCATAACCCTCAAGAGTCCCTGCAGTGCGTGCCTTCTTGCCTTTATCTAAACCGACGGCGATAAGCGGCGTAAAGGGGTCGCGCCGTCCCCTTGGGTCATAGGTGTAGCCAAGTTCTTCCGGCTTTGCGGATTCCGGAGGCAGCGGCTGTATCTGGGCTTCTTTTTTTACGGTCGCTGCGCCTTTTGCCTTCTGCTTTGCCTCTTCTTTTGAGCATCCGTATGCTGAAAGCATGAATGCCAGCGAAATTAAAACCGCAAAGGCCCTCATGGTTTTTTTGCCCCCTTAGTCACCGCAGGTTCAGGCACGGCAGAAAAAGTAGTGGCGGTAAAATTGGCAGTTAATACCCTGACTCCTTCCTTCAGCGCAGGATTAGAGAGCTTTATGCCTGATATATTGACAATTCTCGGCAGTCTGCTGATATAACTGAAGAAAACGCCGAGATTATGATAGCCCGTTACAACCTCTACGGTTACAGGTATTTTTACATAGAGACCGCTCGGGTCAGGTGATCTGCCTTCAGGTTTCCATAAAATGATTTTAAGCCCTGATTTGAGTCCCAGTTCTGAGATCTGCCTTAATAGACCCGAAACTTCATTTTCCTCCGGTAATTGCTCCTTTAATTTCGCAAGGCGTGTCTTTAATCGTGCATTTTCAATCTTGAGGTCGGCTAATTTCTTTGCCTTTATCTCGCTGGTTGCAATTTCGCTGTCAAGTTTGGCTATGCTGTCTTTCAGGCCGTTAATCTCAGCGCCCTTTGGCATATAAAGCAGGATGATGAATAAAATAATCAGCACAATTGAGGGCGCAGATAAAACGATTGCCTTTAAATAAGGCGGAAGATTTTTCAGCTTTGCATTTATTTTATTAAAATTAATGTTAAGAGCCATATTACACCTTCACCCTGAAGGTTAATTTAAATTGATAGACAGAAATATTGTCAATCGTTGCATTCCGCGATTCCAGCAGTGCAGCCTCTATAAGTTTTTCTGATTTTTTAAGGTTTTCCACATAATTGACGATATCAGGATTGGTATATGCATAGCCGGATATATTTACAACGCCTCCGGACTCATTTAAAGAAGTGAGCCATACGCCTTTTGGAAGCAGTTCGCTTATCTCATCCAGCAAAATTAAGGGTATGTTCTGATTTTTCCTCAACTGCTCAATAATGTTATTTCTATCCTGAAATGACTTGTTGTCTTTTTCGTAGTCTTTGATTTCTTTTATCATTGTTTGCAGTTCAGCAAGTCGCTTTTCTTTTAATGCCTGATCAGCCTTAAGGTCTGAGATTTTACTGGTTAAAAAAAATGTGATGCCTCCCAGCACAAGGATTGTCGCTACCGTAATAAAGGTGCTGATGACAAGGACTCCTGGTAGAGGTTTAACTTTTTTCCTTTGTTCCGGTGGAAGAAGGTTTACCCTTATCATCTGTCTCCAAGTCTCCTTAAAGCCAGTCCCAGCGCCACAACGGCAATAGGCCCCATTTTTTTAAGATGCGCTTTGTCAAAACTCTCGGGGATTTGGATATTTTTAAAAGGCTCTATGATTTTTACGTCAGCGCCGATTTTCTCATTCAGCAGTGAGGCAAAATCTTTTATCAGCACGCATCCGCCGCTTAGGATAATCTCGTGGATATCGTTCTCATTCGTGGCGCCCCTGAAGTAGTCAAAAGACCTGGCAATCTCGGCAATAATATCCTCGGAAGCGGAATTTACGGCCGGTGGTACGTTTTCCTTTGGAATTCCTTCAATGGACTCTCCGCGTTTTAAGCGTTCTGAATCGTTATATGAAATGCCGAACTCCCGCTGAACGGCCTCTGTGTGAAGATTGCTGCCGACCGGACTGTATCTTGTAAATACGGATACGCCGCCGTTCAGGATATTTATATTAATTGTCCCGGCTCCGATATTAACAAGGGCGGTATTTTCTCCGGGCTTTGACTCATAATTGACTTCATAGATATTTGCGAGCGCAAAAAGGTCTACATCAACTATTACAGGATTGAGTCCGGACTCCTTGACGACGGATACGTATTCGTTTATCTTATCTTTTTTAACGGCAACGATAACGACATCCATCTTGTTTTGTTCTTCGCCTGTACCGAGTATCTGGAAGTCAAGATTTACATCGTCTATGTCAAACGGCACATACGGCTCCGCCTCAAATTTTATTGAATCGTTCAACTCATCTTCGGTCATCTGGGGCAGGGATATCCGTTTGATGATTACAGAGGAATGTCCTGATACTGAGATGGCCGCATCCTTTATTTTTATCCCGGACTCCGAGATAAGCCCTTTTATTGCCTCCACGACACGCGGCGAATCTATGATGGAGCCGTCAACGATTAATTCAGGCGGAAGTGTGGCGATATTTAAACGCTCTAACTGATAGCCGTCTTTGACGTCTTTAAGCTGAACGACCTTGATGTGTCTGGAACCCACATCTAAACCTATGACCCCTTTGCTACGAAGTAGCATAGCATATAAATATCAAAAAGATACGATAATGTCAAGGGTTTTTCCACTTATCCTGAAGTAAATGGACAACGAGCGTATTCCCAGTGGTCTTGCTGCGGGGTTAGCGAGCGCATGTAATAAAAAGAAATTCCTTACATTAGATTCCCTGCGGTCTCTGACGCAGGGAAGATCAATTAAAAAGTTTTTAGAGCAAAAATACCATCTGACATAATAATCAGGGTAATGTAAAATATCATCAGAGGGCAAAAAAAGATGATCAGGAGGATCCGGATTTGTGGGTGATATATGCATTTCTGACTGCATTCCTGCTCGCTACGAGCGATGCGCTGACCAAGCGTCTTTTATTTTCCGTAAAGGATGAATATCTCGTTGCATGGCTGCGGCTGTTGTTTTCACTGCCTCTTCTTATGATAAGTCTTTTATTCGTCGGGATACCGCCTCTTGACGGAACGTTCTGGACGGCCGTTTTGATTGCGCTTCCGCTTGAGATTACAACCGTCATACTTTATACAAAGGCGCTTAAGGTTTCTCCGATGAGCCTTACAATGCCGTTTCTTGCATTCACACCGCTTTTTTTGATACTTATTTCATATGTGATTCTGGGCGAGAAGGTTTCTTTAAGCGGCGCAATTGGAATTATCCTCATAACAGGCGGAAGTTATGTGCTCAATATTCACAAGGCACGATACGCCTTGATTGAGCCGGTAAAGGCAATGTTAAAAGAAAAAGGCTCTGTGATGATGATTATAGTTGCGGCGGTATTCAGCGTTACATCAACTCTGGGCAAGCTGGCAATAGAACATTCATCGCCGGTTTTTTTCGGCAGTTTTTATATCGTGCTGGTGACTGCCCTCTTTACGCCCATTGCTATTGGAAAAAACAGGGACAGGTTTGAAAAGACCCATACCGGGATTATCATCACAAAAAAAGATATTATACTGTTAATTCTCATGGGGGCTTCCTATTCGCTGATGATTATCTTTCACATGGTTGCAATAAGCCTTACAAAAGTTGCATACATGATCTCGGTAAAACGCATGAGCCTTATCTTCAGCATTATTTACGGGTATATTCTTTTTAAGGAAGAAAAAATTGTCGTAAGATTTTTCGGCGGCGTTATGATGCTCGCAGGTGTTGTGCTGATTGTCTTAAGCGGGTAAAGGCGATAATCATTGACGGAAAGGCGCTGTTGGATTATTATATCTGCACGTCGTTTTATTTTGGAGGTGTATTTTGGATAAGAAAAAATGCCTGCTCTCAAAAAAAATCAGACATTTTGACCCGGTAAAAAACAGCAGGGTTAAAGATGTCCTTGAAGCCTTTCACAGCACGTCTTTTCAGAGCAGGAACTTAGCCAGGTGTTTTTCAGTTTTTAAAAATATGCTTTCGGATAAAAACACCGTTATCTATTTTGGATTGTCCGGCGCAATGGTCCCTGCCGGGATGAAAAAAGTTGTCAGGGACATGATTGCTCATAACATGATAGACGTGCTTGTTTCAACCGGCGCCAATATGTATCATGATTTTTTTGAAAGCCAGGGGCATAACCATTATGTGGCAGAGAGACATGTCGGTGATGAGGAACTCAGGGAAATGCGCATTGACAGGATTTACGATACCTTTGCCGACGACAATTTATTTATTAAAGTGGATGCCTTTTTTACTGCTCTCCCTAAAAAACTGGAGAAAAGGGCTTATTCCTCAAGAGAGTTCCTTTCAGAGATGGGAAAGAGGATTAAGGACCCCTCGTCAATAATAAGGACTGCTTATAAGACAGGCACTCCTGTTTTCTGCCCGACAATACATGACAGCGGCATAGGCATAGGATTGGTGGCTTATTGCTTCAGGGACAATCCTGACAGCGGATTTTACATAGACCTCCTGAGGGATAATTATGAGATTATGCAGATTGCAAAGAAGGCAAAATCCACGGGCGTGTTTTACATAGGGGGCGGTGTGCCTAAAAACTACATCCAGCAGATAGAGCCGATGCTGGAGGTGTTTGGTTATAATAATCACCCCGGGCATCAGTTTGCAATTCAGATAACAACGGACGACCCCAAATGGGGCGGGCTTTCCGGATGCACCTTTGAAGAGGCAAAGTCGTGGGGCAAGATAAAATATTCCGCAACTTCGGCAACGGTTTACATAGACGCCACAATAGGGCTTCCACTGCTTGTATCAGCCATGATGCAGGAAAAGGCTATCTTAAAAAACCGCGCAAAAAGACAGTTTGCGTGGAAAGGCTCGGAGCTGAAACAGATTAAGCTGGTGTAAGCCATGAGGCAGCCTTTAGATTTCTTTTAGGGTATTGCTACTTCCTTTTCTTTTACAAGACTGGAAAGAGAATTGAGAATAAAGTCTTTTGCATCCAGTATTTCAAGAAGTACCGGCTCGCCTTCTTTTGAAAAATGGACAATCATCTGCCCTTCTTCTTCAGCGTAATCTATCTTTTTATCTGAAAGTTCAATAAGAAGGGCGTCAACATCTTTACTATATTTAATCTTTCTCATATCGGGACCTCCTTCCCGGATAAACAGTTACGACGTAAAGTTTGTCTGGTAATGTTTCATAAACTACTCTAAGGACACGAGTTGCATCAAAACCCTTTTGAGCAATTAATCTGTTTTTATAGCCTACTTCTATTTTATCAGGGTTTTTGACAATATTTTCAATAATTTCTTTTGTTACAGGTAGATCGTGAGCCTTCAGTATCTCAATTTTCAGCAATGAATGTAAGCTAAAGTCAATATCTGTTGGCATAGAACTATTTTACCTCAATATATGAATTTTCTTTGCCCCTGTCGTCAACCGTCAGTTGCAGGCAGTCTTTAAAAAAACCGTTATGATAGTCCATTACCCATGTTTTGCCTCTTAAAGAAAGTATTTAAAAAATATCGTATATAAGGCGGTAATTAAAATCAAGTGAATTTTTATAGTTGCGAAATTGCCCCCGCATGTTTTTAAAAAGATATTGACAACAGCAATACCTTTAGGTAAAACTAATTTTGCAGTGAAGAAATTACCTGAATTAAAAACAGAGAGGGAAGAAAGAGAGTTCTGGAGGAAACACTCAATCGCTGATTATTGGGAGGAACTGCAGGAAAGTTCGGATATATTTAAAAGACCAAAGCTTGCGCCTGTCACATTGAAATTTGACCCGCTTGTGCTCAAGAAGATAAGGATGCTTGCAAAGAAAAGGGGCATATCATACAACGCATATATACGGTATCTGCTTGCCAAAAGCGTTGAATGTGATCTGGTGGCTGTTAGCAGATAACCTTTTGTGCGAGCCTTAAATCCTACAGCTTTGCTGACTGCATCTCGCTTGCAATGACCGTAATGCCCGAATTGTCCATGTGCGCCCGCATGTAATGCTCTTTACTGCCTTCTCCGATATGAACGCCCTCTTCAATTACATTGCAGCAGTCCACGATGACCTTGTTTAACCGGCAGCCTTTTTTGAGCGTTACGCGGTCCATGATGATTGAATCTCTGACCTCAACACCGTCTTCAATGGTAACGCCGCGCCTTATGATTGAATTTACTATCTGAGCATTTTTTATAAGCGCGCCTGAGGAAATCATGCTGTTTACAATCTCGCCGCTTAATATTTTTGCAGGAGGCATTTTACTGTAAGATGGTTGGATGGGCCAGAGTTCATTATGGATGTCGAAAACAGGTTTTTCGCCGAGCAAGTCCTGATGCGCTTCCCAGTAAGCCTTAATGGTCCCGACGTCCCTCCAGTACCCTTTTTCCTCATAAGGCTTAATGCCTTTGATAACATTTGTGGAGAAGTTATAGGCGAAGAGTTGTTTTGTTTTTACGAGATTTGGAATTACATAAGCGCCGAAATCATGCTGTCTGTTTTTCTGCGCATCCACAAGCGCATCAATAAGCACGTCTGTATTAAAAAGGTAATTGCCCATGGAACAGTATGCGTGCTTTGGGTCGTGCGGTATAGGGGTCGGCTTTGCCGGTTTTTCCTCAAAGCCCTTAATCCGGCCGTCGTTGTCAGCGGCAATAATGCCGAAGGAACTGCCCTCGCTTATGGGTATGGGTCTCGCAGCCACAGTAACATCGGCATTATTCTGGACATGGAAGTCAATCATCTGGCGTATGTCCATGCGGTATATGTGGTCGGCGCCAAAGATTGCCACGAGGTCGGGTTTGTGCTGGCGGATAAGATTGAGATTCTGAAAAACCGCATCGGCAGTGCCCTGAAACCACTCCGGTCCGATGCGCATCTGCGGTGGGACTACAGTGACAAAATGATCCTGTATGATGGATGACAAGACCCAGTTTTCCCTCACATACTCTATCAGGGACTGGGATTTGTACTGCACAAGGAGGTAAATGGAAAATATTCTGGAGTTGATGAGATTGCTTAATACAAAGTCAATTATACGGTAGCGTCCGCCAAAAGGGACAGCAGGTTTTGACCGCTCAAATGTGAGGGGAAAGAGCCTGTTGCCCCTTCCGCCTGCCAAGACTATTGCTAAGACTTTCTGTCGTGCCATAGTAGAATAAGATACATGATAAAGGATGCAAGATGCAAGAGTGAAAGAAACAGTATGCAATGATCAATTATCAATGCAAAATTATCATTTGATGACAATGAAAAGCACTCAAATGGATAGCGAGCCTGCCTGCCGGCAGGCGTATTCCACGTGGTCTTGCCACAGTGAAGATTAATTTGAAATGATAATTGTTAATTTTGCAATTTGAGATGATTTGGATAAGGCATATATGCCGTTATGCAGGTTGCGAGGATTGTGTTTCATAACTTTTAACTTATAACTCTTAACTTTCAGTATTGGTGGAGGCGCCGGGATTCCTCCTCCAAAACCCCCTCCTCACGCCACGCATTTGTTTGGGCTTCCAATTTTTTCAGCAGACTTATTTCGCAAACCTTCCTATCAAAGCATTTTGTTCAAACTCAAAATCTACTTCACCACTATTTCCAATACTATTGAAGTATGTGCCGATAAGCTTGTTCTCATTCGATAAATACTTAAGTTTGACAGTACCTTTGTGTGCTTGCATTGCACCAGATTTTAGTGAATTTGGCGCACTGTCGTAAGTGTAAAACAGATAATTTTCACTATTTAGTTCAGCAAAATTTGCGACCACACTTTCCGATTGTGATCGCTCATAGTAAGCGTACACAAAGATTTTTGAGAAGGTTTGCGAAATTTCCAAAGCCTGCTGATGTGTCCTATTGGGGTTACCCCTAAACAACCACTTCAGATCACTAATCTCAGCGTAGTTATTTGCCTTTTCAGGTTCTCTCATTTCATTCCAAATTGTAGCAATAACAGCCCTTGTTGTTGCAGTGTAAGTGCTTTTCTTGAAAAGAGTGTTCGGTAAAACATTCCAAACCAGGCATTCAAGAAAGAAAGAGGGCATACTGTTGGGCAAGATAGTTCCTTGACCCATAAGTTCATTCCGAATATTTTTAAGAATACGCGCCACTGATTTATACATTTTTTCGGTATCGTTGTTTTTTGTAACACCATTATCATAATGTTGTTTCGGAAAACTATGAATATGAATACCAGCATCAGAGACTAACTCAACACCCTCCACCTCTACAGATGAGAGCGCGCAAAATCGTTTATGGACAAAACAAGGAACAACATCAGCGTTTACCCTATAATCATTACCATTTACTCTAATACATTTATTTTTTCTGGTTACCATACTTGTCCCGAAAGTATCTTTCAGTAAAGCATGAATATCATTTTTGAATTGGGGAAATGTGTAATTGGATTCAGTGAAATTTTTCCAATAAGCTGTCTTATCGGATTCTGATAACCCACCAACATCAGGAAAATAATAGCTCTTATGTAAAACGACTATATCCACATCGCTATCTTGTCTGACATTTGTCCGGTTGCGATATGAACCTTGTAAAAACACTGAAACATCATTGCCAAATTTATTTTTCACGATTTCCGTAATCCTGTTTATAGTATTTTGGCACTTTCCTTCTTCTGTTTCGCTTGGTGCTTTTGCCCACCGACTTAGTTGTTCTTCTGATATGTTCATTATGGTTTGGGATAACTTGGCTTTGATTTTCTATTTTGTTTCGATTATACTAAAGAATATAAAAAATTTTCAAGTCTATGATTACAAAAAAACAAAAAGAAGTCCTTGACTTCGTAAAATCTTACTCAAAAAAGAAGGGCTACGCACCGTCTCTTGAGGAGATATGTAAGCATTTTAAGCTTTCCTCGGTTTCTACTGCCCATTTTCATATATCTAAGTTAAAAAAAGAGGGTTATTTGGAAAGGTTAAAGAATAGGGCGCGCGCAATTAGCATTCCAGAAAAGGAATATTTGGTAAAAATCCCTCTCTTGGGAACTATTGCCGCCGGTGAACCCATTGAAGCAATTCGCCAAAATGAGTTTATAGCAGTAGCCAAAACAAAATTACCCCAAAATGGCGATTTCTACGCCTTGCGAGTGAGCGGAAATAGTATGATTGACGAAAATATAAAAGACGGCGATGTTGTCTTGGTTAAACAACAAGAAGTTGCTGAAAATGGACAAAGGGTGGTTGCTTTAATAGATAATTATGAGGCGACGCTTAAAAAATTTTATAAAGAGCGTAATCAGATTCGGCTTCAGCCGGCAAATAGCGCATACGAACCGATTATTATAAGGAAAGATCGAGATATACAGGTTCAAGGTATTGTTATTGACGTCATACAAAACGAGTCACAACATGTAGAGGAGTTATTGACAACATCCTCGTTAAAAAGAAACAAGACGCTTCCATTAAACAAAATAATTTTAGGCGATGCACTCGCAGAACTTAAAAAACTTCCTGACGAAAGTTGCGATGTCGTAGTAATTGATCCGCCCTACAATATCGGCAAAGATTTTGGGAACAATCTTGATAAACGAGAATTGAGCGAATATGTTGCGTGGTGTAAAGAATGGATCAGTGAAAGCATCCGAACAATGAAACCAACTGGGACAATGTTTATTTACGGCTTTAGTGAAATTTTAGCTTATCTTTCTATTGAAATTCCTATAAACAAACGCTGGCTTATTTGGCACTATACGAATAAAAATGTTGCCTCTCTTAATTTTTGGCAGAGAAGCCATGAAGCAATTATCTGCGCATGGAAAGACACCCCAATTTTTAATAGAGATGAAGTGAGAGAACCATATACGGAAGGATTTTTGAATGGAGCAGCTGGAAAGGTACGAAAAGGAACAGTTGGCAGATTTAGCAAGAGTGGAATAGAAACTGTTTATAATGCCCATGAGGGTGGCGCATTACCGCGAGATGTCATCAAGGTCGCAGCTTTGGCAGGTGGGGCCGGAATGATTGAGAGGTGGTTTTTGTGTAAAACTTGCGATAGTGTTTTTGAACCGCGGCAATTGCAAAAACACAACGGTCACGAAATTATGAAACACCCGACACAAAAACCACTTGAACTTTCGAAAAAATTAATTAGATCAGCTATGCCTAAAAAAGACGGCGTTGTCTTAGTGCCATTTGTGGGTACAGGTTCAGAATGTGTTGCCGCCAAAGAATTAGGGCAATCATATATTGGTTTTGAGATTAATCCAGATTATGTGCGAATGGCGGAAAAGATGATAGATAGCACAAAGGTTGTACCGAAATTATTTTGATGATTGGTCTACCTCGTTTTTCTTTTGCTCAAAGATATGGGGTGTAAAGACAACAAAACCGTTTGGAAATACAGCAAGCATTTTGGTTTCTATGTACTTATTAGCAAAATCAGTATACGCTTTCTTATATCCCTCTTCTCTTTTCTTTTTTGGATATAAAATAACATCAAGGTTTGGAACCTCATACCGAATGGGAATCTTTTCTCCTGGAATTGGACGTTTTGGAGTATGCCCGCGCCCCATTACCCCCGTGTTTGCTATCTTTTTCACATCATAATTAAGAATAATTCCTTTATAATTTACTTGAATATCAGCGCCTTGACGGTCCAGTTCCTCTGACATTTTTATAGTGTTGGGACCAAATACTTGTTCGGCAACATACCCTGCGTGAATTTGTGTAATTAGTCCTGCCCATGTTCTGTATGTTCTTGCCCTTATTCCTTTTTTAAAGCACTTTGCGCACATGCCGGTCTTTTTTTGAAATTTGTGGAGATCTCGCACTTTTTCCTTTTCATAAATTTTATAAAAATTCTCAAAATCGATAAATTCCTTTTTGTCCCAATATACACGATATAACAGCTCAATTGCTTGAATATTTTTAGGTAAATTCATTTCCACAATCTTAATCGGCATGTATTTTTCTCTATATGCCTTAAGATCAACCGCTCGTAGAAATTTTTCAAATTTATTTAACAGCATGGTGATTATATAAAATAAGATACCGGCTTTTTATAAAGTTCTGTTAATTTTTTAAGCTCGGCGACATCAAGCCGTCTCTCACCGGATTCAATTTTTGAAACATAAGATTGTGGTTTCCCGAGTTTATCGGCTACTGCTTGTTGAGAAAGTCCCGCGTCAGTTCTCGCTTGTTTTAGGCGATTAATAATTTCCTTGTAATCTTTTGTATAAATTGATTTGCTCATATTTTTTAGTATATATCCTATTATGGTATAATCCCAAAATAGGATTATATATTTCAGAGAATTCTTTAACCTTTTCTGTGTTGGGAGTGCGAGATAAGGAAAAGAAAAATCCAGCGTAAAAATTGCTGTCGGAAGCAAGGGTATGGCGGAAAAGAGATGATGGTGGAGGCGCCGGGATTTGAACCCGGGTCCGGAAGCACTACATCTAAGCGTCTACATGCGTATCCTGCTTATTTAAGTTTAAGAATCAGGTCTGCCGGCAGGCAGGCTTTACTGATTCCGGCCCCCTCTTAAGTTTCATCCAAAGGTCAAGGGAGGATACCTTCAGACAAGCCCGCTTTCTGACGCCTCTTCTGAGCCGCAGACAGTCTCAGGGAAGCGTGCCGCTTAATTAAGCAGCAAGTGCCAGTTCGTGATTGGCTTTTGTGTTTTTGTTCTGCCTTTTTACGTGGTGACAGAGCCACGGCATGCAGCGTAGACCTCATAACCCCCGTCGAGGCCTGTCGCCCCCTATGTATTATTTATTATAGCATAAAGTGATTTTTAAGGTAGTTTTATATGGCGATAACATTAAATTATAAGGCAGAAAAGCTGTTGACAAAGGGCACTTAAAAGTATAAAGTAAAACGCCTTGTTTATAGTTAGAATTGTAAAAAAATAATAGGCAAACCAGAACGCTGAAAAAATATTCATTGTAAATTTAGCATTGCAAAGTTAGCATTTAAAATTTGCATTTTGAAATGATAATTGATAATTTTGCAATGCTAAGCACTCTGTGCACTTTGTGGTTAATTTTTGACAACATATCAATTTAAGGAGGTATTTTTATGAAACTTGCTGTTTTTGTCAGTGACCTTAGGAATACGGTTGACACATTGGACAGGCTGAAGGCTGAAAAGCTGGGCATAATACTTATTCAAAACGGCGTATATCATGCAGCCATAAAAGAAAACGGCGGCGCTTCTCCGCTTCTTAAAAAGTCTGCTGATTTTTATGCGCTCTCCGAAGACCTTGAGACAAGGGGTTTGAGCAGTTCCAATATTGCAAGCGGCATAAAGGTCGTAAATTACAGCGATGTGGTTGACCTGATATTCAACAACTACGAAAAATCAGTCTGGTTATAGGAGGAATTGGAAAATGGGGAAACTTACGATTGGTTGTTTTTCTTCACTTGTCGGCTCCATGAGCCTTGATTTTGCCGTAAAGCTTGCCGGGGCGGCTGTAGACAAGGGGCATAAGGTTGATTTATGGGTCTCAGGCAACGGGACCATGCTGTCAATAAAAGGGCAGAGGGCATTTAAAGATTACTCTCATCTTGAAAAAACCCTGAAAGAGCTGATGGGCAAAGGGCTTACCGCAACTGCCTGCGAGGCCTGCGCAGAAGCCAGAGGCTATCACAAGGACGGCACAATGGAAGGTTTTAAAAGACACAGCATGGACTGGTACCTTGCAAGCGCCTTTGATGCAGACAGGGTGCTTCATATAGGAGGTGAGTAACAATGGCAACTACAAAATTGGGTTTTATTGTTCAGAGACCGCCTTACAAGACTGAAAATCCGAAACTGGCCCTGACGCATGCAATCGCAAGCCAGTCGGTTGAGGTTTATCTGAAGGACGGCGATTTGGTTACGGCAGACCTCGCCTTTATAGGCGACGGGGTTTTAAACTGCATAAAAAACCAAAAGGCAACAGAGCACTACAATATTTCAAGCACAGAGTCGCATATTAAAAATTCGCTTCTCCTAGACCTGAATGTTCTTGTATGCAAGGAGGACCTTGAAAAATTTGGACTGTCTGAAAATGATATTATAATGGATGCTGAAGAATTCGGAGCCGACATGAAGGTTAAGGTTGTACCTTTTGCTGAGATTAATAAGATGATGGAAGACATGCACCATCTTCTTTTCTTCTAAAAAACTATTAAATATAGGAGGTAATGATTAATGGCGGATTTAAAGTCAATGACACCGACCGAAACACTTGATGTGCTTGGCAGGGTGTGCCCATACCCGCTTGTACTGACCAAGAAGACGCTTGAAAAGGCGGCGGCAGGCACTATTCTAAAGGTGCTTTGCGATGCCCCTGCATCTGCTGAAGACACAATCCCCAAGTACTGCGAGAAACATGGATATGAGTTTGAGTTAATCAAACTTGAAGATAAAGGTTACTGGGAAATCTTTATTAAAAAGCCTTAAGGAAAAATTAAGAAGAATAAAAAAAGGCGTTCCCGAAGCATCGGGACGCCTTTTTTTTATTACATTTCAGTTACAGTAATGGCTTTGTTAGGGCATGCCTCTATACAGCTCAAGCAGTAAGCGCATTCGTCTGACTTATGCGGGGATGATTTTCCGTTTTCAAGCTTGAAGACTTCAACCGGGCAGATATTTATGCACTCCTCGCACCCGTCGCATTTTTCATTTTCAATCGCAACTACATACATGTTGTTCACCTCCTGTTTTTTTGATTCAAGCCAATCCCTGAAAAATTAAGAGGCATTAAAGCCTAATGAGGATAAGGCAAGAATAACATTTATTAGCTAAAAACCTGTTTTTTAATTATACATAATTATTTTATTAAAAATCTACATGTAACATTGACGGGGTATAGATGCCTGAAAAATATTAGGGCAATACCATAATATGCGATGTTGTACGGCATACCCTATGCATTTACTATGAATTTTCTAACAAATTACAACATCGCATCTAATAATCTTAATTGCTTTTCTAAAATTTTGAAGGTATTTGTGCCCCGTCAGTGTCATTTACCCGCAAGGGCTGTTTTTAGTGAAGCTCGGGCCAGGAGCTTGTCTCTTCCCTCACTGTAACGGCTATTTTGTAAAGTATAGTGAGTATCAGGAACCCTATGCACCATACCGCAAGGGAGATTAACGCCTCTGGCAGTGTGGGCCAGTACTCTGTTACCCCTTCAAACGGGTTGGGAACAAATCCTCCGATAACCAGTCCGAATCCCTTGTCAATCCACAAGGATATAAAGACCGATGCACAGGTGAAGGCAAGAATATTTTCATTTTTCCTCATATTCGGATTAATCAGGAGGATAAGCGCCACAACTGCGAGTATAGATGACGCCCACATCAGCGGGACCAGTTTGGCATGCCCTTCAAGACCGGCATAGAGATAGTGGAAGGGATGCATGTGCCCCGGTATATTGCTGTAAAATGCAGTAAAAAACTCAAGTCCAAGCAGAAATACGTTGGCAAACATTGCATATGTGACTATTTTTCCCAGAGCCTGTATCGGCTCTTTGCCCGGGTCAAATTTGCTGACCTTTCTTACAATCAGGCATAAAATAATAAGAAGCGATGGTCCGGAAGCAAATGCCGATGCGAGAAACCGTGCCGCCATGACTGCAGTCAGCCAGAAATGTCTTCCGGGAAGGCCTGCATAAAGAAATGCCGTAACCGTGTGGATGCTGATTGCCCACGGTATTGACAGATATATCAGGGGTTTTACCCATGCTGAAGGCGGAACGCCTTTGCGGTCGGCGCCGAGGGTAGTCCATCCGACAATAATGTTAAGAAACAGATAACCATTTAATACAATGGCGTCCCAGAAAAGTATTGAGTTGGGAGTGGGGTGCAGTATGACATTCATAATCCTCATAGGCTGTCCCATGTCCACAAAAATAAACAGCATGCACATTGAAACAGAGGCCACAGCCAGAAATTCCCCGAGGATGACTATCTTTCCGAATTTTTTAAAGTCATGCAGGTAATACGGTATGACAAGCATAACGGCTGATGCCGCAACCCCGACAAGGAATGTAAACTGGGAGATATAAAAACCCCAGGAGACGTCCCTGCTCATGCCTGTAATGCCAAGTCCGTAGCTAAACTGGCGAAGGTAGTTAATAACACCGATGCCTATCAGGGCAAGCAAAAAGAATATCCAGACCCAGTATTTTTTACTGCCGGTCAGCGCCTTTTCAAGCATTTTCACTACCTCCTATAATGTAATAAACACTGGGCTGCGTTCCGATTTCCGGTTTGCGCCTGATGCTGTAATGTGTGCTTAAGACCTTTCTAACCTCTGAATTGGGGTCAGACAGGTCGCCGAATATCAGCCCGCCGTTGGACTTTTCCACACAAGCCGGCTGAAGACCCTTTGCAAGCCGTTCAAAGCAGAAGGTGCATTTTTCCACGACACCCATAGTCCTTGTGGGATATTCAGGGTTCTGCTCTTTGATAAACGGTCTTGGGTCTCTCCAGTTAAAGCTCCTTGCGCCAAAAGGACATGCCGCCATGCAGAACCTGCATCCGATACAGCGATGCTGATCCATCATGACAATCCCGTCTTTTCTTTTGAATGTAGCTTTTGTCGGGCAAACACGTACACAGGGAGGCTGTTCGCAATGATTGCACAGAAGGAGGAACGGTTTGTGTTTTAAGCCCTCAGGCATGTATTCATTTCCCTGCCCTGGAAAGGTGTGCTCATATGTGTCGGTCCATATCCATTTAACTTCATCTTTGGGATTTCCGATGTCAGGCACATTGTGTATGCTGTGGCAGGCCTGAACCACATTTTTATAGTCTGCCTCTGTCTTAAATTTACTTATGTCAATAACCATAGCCCATCTCTTTGCTGATAAAGCCTTCTCATCAACCATAACGTGCGATGCCCCGGCGCTGGTTTTAAGAAGCTCCTGTACTGCCGTTATGCCTCCAAGCCCTAACAGCGTGGAGGCCCCTGCAAATTTTAAAAATTCTCTTCTATCTATGCTCATGTCTTATTCTCCTTCGGCGCTATATGGCAGTTCCAGCAGTACGGCTTTACATTTGCGTAGGTGTGGCATTTATCGCAAAATTCAGCCTTGTTTGAATGGCAGTGCATACAGGTATTCTGAAGGCTTATGGTGAACTGTTTGCCCTGTGAGTTTACATAAATCCTGCTGCCGTCGCGTACGGCAGAATCTCTCCAGTCATTCAGAAGCTGCATATGGTTGGCCTTCATAAATTCCCTTGGTTCAACGCACTGTTTTTCAGCAAGCTGCCGGATTGCCGGGGTGTCAATACCGGGCTCCGGCTTAACAGAAGTTTTGCCGGAGTTATAAAAGAAAGGAGTCGCAACCAGCCCGACAAAGATGATGAGTCCGGTGATTATTTTCCCGCTGTTATACATTATTCCTTGCCCTCCATTCCGGAAAGGGGCTCGCCGCGCAGATTAGTCGTCCTCTCTTTTTCACCCGTCATGACGAGCGCATTTGCAACGAGTTCGTGAACGCCTGTGACAGCAGTTCCGGGCACCCAGTAGTCCATTATTGCCGGAAGCGCCGCCCTGTCAATGGCGCAGATATTGGCTAACATGTTTACGCCGTATTTTTCTACAACGTCTTTTACGGCATTGGCCCTCGGCAGTCCGCCCCTCATCCTGAGTTCCATGTTCTCGCTTGCATTTAGTCCCGAGCCGCTGCCGCAGCAGAAGGTCTTCTCCCTGATGGTATGTTCATCCATCTCGTAGAAATGATTGCATACGTTTTTGATAATGTAACGGGGCTCTTCAAAAATACCCATGCCCCGCGCGGTGTTGCACGAGTCATGAAAGGTTACCTTCAGGTGGTCGTTTCTCTTTGGGTCCAGCTTCAGTTTCCCGTGTTTTATAAGGTCCGCGGTGAATTCTGCAATGTGAACCATCTTGGTGGATTTTGCATTCTCAAATATAGTGCCGGTTATCGGAGACTTAGGCATCTGGAGAAAGTCTGCAGGACCGTTCCATGTGTCCATGTATTGATTCAGCACCCTCCACATATGGCCGCATTCACCGCCCAGAATCCATTTAACGCCGAGTCTTTTTGCCTCTGCGTATATTTTTGAATTCAGCCTCTTTGCAAGCTCATTTGATGTGAAGAAACCGAAGTTCCCGCCTTCTGAGGCATAGGTGCTCCATGTGTAGTCAAGCCCCAATTCATGGAACAGCATGAGATAACCCATTGCAGTATATGTGCCCGGGTCTGCAAAAAGGTCTCCGGAAGGCGTTACAAAAAGGATTTCAGCGCCTTTTCTGTTGAATGACGGTTTTATTTTTATGCCGGTTATTGTTTCAATATCATCCAGCATGTATTCAAGATTGCCGACAATTGTATGCGGCTCAAGACCGAGGTGGTTGCCCTTCATATAGCAGTTTGCGGCAGGCCCTGAGATCCAGTCTGTGTTTAATCCGAGTAGGTTAAGGAGCTCCCTGGCCATCATGGTGATTTCAGCAGTGTCAATCCCGTAAGGGCAGAAGACAGAACAGCGGCGGCATTCGGTGCACTGAAAGAAATAATACCACCATTCTTTAAGCACTGAATAAGTAAGCTTGCGCGCGCCAGCAAGTTTTCCAAGTATCTTTCCCGCTGTTGTAAAATTTCCCCTGTACACGGAGCGGAGCAGTTCCGCCCTTAAGACAGGCATATTCTTCGGGTCGCCTGAGCCTATGAAGAAGTGACATTTATCAGCGCAGGCCCCGCACCTTACGCATATGTCCATAAAGACCTTAAATGAACGGTATTTATCAAGCCGCTCTTTAAGCCCGTTCAGTAAAGTTTCCTGCCAGTTTTCGGGCAGTTTCCAGTCCTCATCCGCAGGCGACCACTGCCTTGGATTGGGAAACTCTAAAGTCTCAAGATTTTTGGGCTTTGAGCCATAGCACCACATGCCCTGCTTGAGTTCAGCGGGCGTGTCCATCCATCCGGTCTTAGGCGGAGTATAATCTACTTTAGACAGTTCATCCGGTTTGGGCGTTTTTGACATAATTACTCCTTCTCCACAGGGATTCCAGCCTGTTTCATTTTTTCCCTGAAATCGTTTTCATATTCTTCATAAGTGTGAACATGGACAGGATAATTCCACGGATTTATGTGCCGCTCCATACGGCTGTTATTAGGCATATTTCTGGTTGGACTTAATAAGACTCCGCCCAGATGCATAATTTTGCTGAAAGGTATGTAAGCAAGCAGGGCGCTTACAAGGAACAGATGAATGTAAAAAACGACGCTGATTCCTTCGGGGATTGCGGCATTAAAACTGACTAATCCCATTGTCAGCGCTTTTACGCCTACGATATCCACCTTTGTAAAATACCGCATGATGATGCCGCTTAAGGCAATGCTTAATATTAAAAACAGCGGAAAATAATCCGCCGCAAGCGAGATGTAGCGGACTTCGGGGATAAAAACCCTTCTGAGAAAAAGATATGTAACCGCAAGCAAAAGGACTACGCCGCTTATTAAAAGTCCGGGCGCGCCTATCTGCAAAAATCCGTCAAGAACTTCAAGCTTATTCAGGCATGAAGGCACAGGCTCTGTAAATAGTCTCAGGTGCCTGATGAGGACAATGAAAAAGGACCAGTGAAATGCCAGTCCGCCAAGCCAGAGCCACCTTGTGGAGCCGTAGGCTAACTTAGGGCCTTTTCTTAATTCAAATGTCGTATTGCTGAATAACGAACGGAACAAAAGGACCTCAAGAAGCATTCTTCCGATGACTCCTGAGGTTGTAGACGGGTTGTCAAGTTTGGACTGTTTAATCCATGGCAAAGACTTCTGCTGACCGCAGGTTGTTGGTATGCAGAATGGAACCGGCGAGCGCCCCCACTTTAAAACCCGTGAGATTACGCCGATGAGGAATACGGCAATAGCCGTATAGGGCACAGCTATTCCGAAGAGGAAATGAAGGTTTGCCGTTTTGACTCCCAGTAAAGCAATCAAAACTAATACTATTACGGCAATAAGGGAAAGAATGGCATTCATCTTGGTACCTCTTTTCTTCCAAATTCTATTGTTTCATTATAGATGTCTTTATGGACACATTCCTGCTTATATACTTCATCTGCTTTCTGCAGTCTCCTGAAGGTCCATCTCTGCAGTTCATTGACTTTGAGCTGATAAATCTTTTCCCTGCATTTCATATAGTTGTCAAAGGCAAGCAGGGAGATTTCGTCTATTTTATTTTCAAATGCCTGCAATTCATCAGAAAGCCAGCGCTCAGAGATTTCATTTATAAATGTTTCCCTGATGATTTTTTTCAGATGGAGGATAAAACCAACAGCTTGCGAGGGGGTAAAGTCCTGAATTGCCCTGATTCTGACGATATTGTCAAGGTGCAGGGAAATATTTTCGCTCCATGTCCCGCTGAGGAGTTCTTCAAATAGGTTCTCCATCCCCTGATATATTACAGCCCCCACAGGATTATGAAAGGGATTCTGCTGCCCTTTTAAAAAACGTGAGGTATCAGGCGGATAAGTTTTAACTATTGCATCAAACCATTGACTGACAATAGCAGATTTATTTTCTGACAGAAGATTATACAACTCCATGGTTAAGCCGTATAAACCGCTCCTCTATAAATTTGAACTTGTTAATTACTAACAGCTTGCTACAAGGTCTCTCATTCTGTCATTCTGGCTTGTCCAGAATCATTTTCTTATTCTCAAGAAGCGGAAAGATTCCCGACAAGCGGGAATGACAACAACAAAATAACCACTATCTTTCTGATACCATGTAGCTTGCTACATGGTATCTCATTATTTATACGCAGCCGGTCGGCTTTGGGAGCCCTGCATATCTGCACGCCTGCTTTGCAGGTCCGGCCGGATAAAGTTCATATAGATACTTGGTATTGCCCTTTTCAGGACCAAGAGACTTGCCGATTTCCTTGACAAGAATCTTAATCATTGGCGCTATCTGGTATTTCTGGAAATAATCCCTCAGAAATCTGATAACATCCCAGTGCGCAGATGTCAGATCAAGTCCGTCAAGTTTTGCCATGTGGCCTGCAAGCCCTTCGTTCCAGTTTTGCCAGTCTGAAAGATACCCTTCCTCATCAACGTCATAGCTCTTTCCTTCAAATTCTAATGTTGCCATTTTAAACTTCCTCCTTTTATTTTGTATTGTTTGTATTTGTCTTAGCCTGTGTATTTTTTATGAAAAATAGGCTGTACACAGCAACCAAAAGGTCTTAAATTCGTGGTAATAACCCTCAAAGTAAGGAACCACAGACCTAACACTTTAATATAACAGTCCATAAACGGTCAAATTAAAAAATTTTATAAAAGTATTTAGGAAAAAATACTTTTAATTTAACTGTAGTTCCCCGCTGTTTACAGGAATTGCCGCAAGCCTGTTCACCGCTTTTTTGCCTTTGCAAGCTGGATCCGTATCTTCCTGCCGTTGATAACGGCATTATCAACGGCGTCTATTACCCTTGAGGCGAGGTTGTGAGGCACTTCCACAAAAGTGAATTTGTCAAAAATAGCGATGTTCCCGATTTTTTCTCCCGGGATGCCTGCGGCAGATGCAATAGACCTGACAATGTCGCCGACCTTTACCCGGTCTGTTCTTCCGATAGTCATGAAGAGCCTTGCGTAATTATTTTTTGAAGATAAATCAGGCATGCCGATTTCCTCTATCTCCTCGTCTTCAATGTCTGAAAAAATGAGGCTCAGGGCAGATGCGGCTATATCGCGGAGCGGATATTTCTTGGACAGCTCATCCGTCAAATTCAAAAATCCCGAGTGTTTTGCATTTTCAATTACATTGTCAATCTCATTGATTACCTCCTGCTCGCGCGCCTTTTTGACGTCGGCAATCGTGGGCAGTTTCGCTTTTTTAATCTTTGTCTTTGCGGAAAGCTCTATGAGCCTTAACTGCCTGAGCTCTCTCGGCGTGACGAATGTGATTGCAATGCCGGATTTGCCCATCCTTCCTGTACGTCCTATGCGGTGAATGTAGCTGTCCGGGTTTTGCGGGATGCTGTAGTTAATTACATGTGAAACGTCTGGGATATCCAGACCCCTTGCGGCCACGTCTGTGGCGACAAGCACGTCAATATCACCTTTTTTGAATTTATACATCATCTCATCCCTGTGAGACTGGGTAAAATCTCCGTGTATCGCGCCTGCGGAATATCCCATCTGCTGGAGCTTGCCCGATACCTCATCCACTTCATTTTTGGTATGGCAGAAGACGAGCGTAAGAGAAGGTTCTTCAACATCAAGCAGTCTTGTGAGCGCCGTTATCTTGTTATCGTGCCTGACTTCGTAAAACACCTGATTAATTTTCGTAACAATCATGCTCTTTGCATCTACGGCGACCTTTTTGGGATTCCGCATGTATCTGGCGGCTATGTTTACAATCTCCTTAGGCATGGTCGCTGAAAAAAGCATGGTCTGGCGCTCTGCGGGGATTTCCTTTAAAATGAACTTAATGTCTTCAATAAAGCCCATATTGAGCATTTCATCCGCTTCGTCAAGGACTAAAAAGCTGATATTTTTAAGGCTGAGCGTCTTTCTCTGCATGTGGTCCATCACGCGTCCGGGCGTGCCGGCGACAATATCAACCCCTTTTTTAAGCGAGCGTATCTGCCTGTCAATGGATTGTCCTCCGTAAATGGGGACTGTTACTATGCCCTTGTTTTTGCCGAGCCTGTTCAGCTCCTGCGCTACCTGCACCGCAAGCTCGCGCGTAGGCGCAAGGACAATTGCATACGGGGTCTTGCCTCTTCTGCCTTTTTCAATCAGCGGGATGCCGAATGCGGCAGTCTTCCCTGTGCCAGTCTGCGCCTGACCGATTATGTCAAGCCCCTCCATGGCAGGAGGAATTGCGATTTCTTGTATGGGTGTGGGCTGTTCAAAGCCCATCTCAGAGACGGCGTTAAGCACCTCGTCCGAGAGATTGAAATTGTAAAATCTTTTGTACATGTTTCTCCTTTTTTAAACCACAGACCTGCCTGCCGGCAGGCAGGGGGCACAGAGTCGGCAGAAGATACAGATTAAAAAAAATTTTTGAAAAATCTGTGTTAATTTGTGTAATCTGTGGCTAAATTCAGTTTTATTTTTCTCTGAGTTCTCAGTGGTTAATTTCAGTGTTTGTGTTAATTCAAATAAAAAAGCCGCAAAGTCAAAAGCTTTGGCGGCTTGTTATTCGTCAAAAACTTCAGAAAGCTGGTTCAGTATGGCATAGACAGGGGAGTAAAAGCAAGCACGGCAGACAATTGTCTGCCGTGCTTGCTTTTACTCCGCGTTCAAAAGATATTTTGCTGCGACTGTCTGGATAGTGCAGGAGGCTTGCTGTCCCTTGCTGATCTGCCGGAGCACGTCTAAATCCGATTCCCATGCCAGATTTCCGAGCGCAAGCAGGCATACACTGCCGGGCTCGTATGTTTTGAGAACCCTGTCGTCTTTAAAATAAAAAAATTCCTCGCTCTGCCGTGTTGTGTATATGCGCATGGAGGTAGGGATGTCGTTTGGTTTGAACCAGAGCTTGATTTCGCGCTCAGCCTCTTCTATTGTCGCAGAAGCATGAATCAGATTATCCATACGTTCGCCAATTTTCTCTCCCTTGTCATTCAACAGCGGCACGACAGTCCCGAGCGAGCGGATACATCCGGGCTTCTGTTCCCGTGCAAGATGCGGATTTGTGGGACCTGCAATATCGCGTATCTTCCCCACTGCGTTTAGTCCCTGATAGACAATTGCAATGACCCTTTGCCTTTCAGGTTTGCCGGGATAATGAAGCTGTCCCATGATATATTCAATGAGCGAAGGAAAGAATAACTTCCCGCGGTGCTCCGAATAATGCTCCTCGGCAAGCATCTTTGAAACGTGGACTATCTTGGTGCCGGAAAAGCATAAGCCTGAATGGAATTCAGAAAGCTGTGAAAGCACATATCCGGTCAATGAATTCTTCAAAGCATCCGGTTTAATTAATACGAGTGTTTGTTCAAGTTCTTTATTCATAGCTTTTCTCCTTCTGTTATTTCTTAATTTTTAATTTTGATAAGAGATTTTTCAGCTCTCTGCAAAGATTTTCATACGGAAAATCTGCGTCATCAAAAGGGAATTAAAAAACTCCCCCGAGAAATCGGGGTCAAACAGTTTTAATTCCTTTTTCTTTTGATTTCCTTGATTTTCCTAAAATCTTTGAATGTTCGCTTGAAGAACCTCTTATCAATAACCCCTTATCAAACTAAATTCCTATTTTTTTAATCAGCTCCCTCACTGCCTCTGCTGACTTCATGAAGCCCTGTCTTTCATCATCAGACAGTTCAATTTCTATAATTTTCCCGGCGCCCTTTGAAGACAGCCTTACAGGCACGCCGGTGTAAACACCTTTTACTCCGTATTCGCCGTTCAGATAAACAGAGCACGGAAGTATATCACTTTTCAGTCCGAATATTGTTTCTATCATCTCAACTACAGAGGCGGCAGGCGCATAGTATGCACTGCCTGTCTTTAAAAGCCCTACAATCTCGGCGCCTCCGTTTTTTGTCCGCTCAATGATTTTTTTAATTTTCTCAACAGGCAAAACATCTGTTATTTTTTTACCGCCGGCAGTCGTTGTTTCAAACAAAGGCACCATAAGGTCGCCGTGTCCGCCTAAGACCATTGCACGAACGTCTTTGGGAGATATATTCATCTCAAGCGCAATAAAAGTCCGCATCCTCGCAGAATCCAGCACCCCGCCCATGCCGATAACCCTTTGAAAAGGAAAATTCGTAACCCTCTGCGTAAGTTGCGCCATTACATCCATGGGATTTGTGACAACGATGATAATGGAATTGGGAGAAAATGTGGCAATATTTTCCGCAACGCCTTTTACTATGTCAGCATTGGCTTTAAGCAGGTCGTCCCTGCTCATGCTGGGTTTCCTCGCAAGCCCTGCAGTTATGATGACAATATCAGAATCAGCAGTGTTAGCGTAGTTATTTGTGCCTGTGACTTTTGAAGAAGAATGCCACAGCGGGCATGCCTCCTGAATGTCAAGCGCCTTGCCCTGCGGTATGCCCTCAACGACATCAATAAGCACAACGTCCGCGAGGTTTTTCTCTGCAATAAGCTGCGCAGTCGTTGCGCCGACATTGCCCGCGCCAACGACAGTGATTTTTTTATTCAACCCGCCCTCCATGGTTTTGTCATTCCTGCGAAAGCAGGAATCCAGACACCGTTAAATAGTTAAGAATTATAGCCTAAGGGAGAAATTATTAACAAGAGGGTTTTGGGGAAAACTCATACCTTTGAAAACGTCCTGTTCAGAAGCCGGAGAAACCTGCTCTATAAAACTTATGGAATTCAATGCAGAACAAGGATATAATAATATAAGGATATTAATATGAGCAATAGAATCACAAAAGAAGAAGCCCTGAAGTTCAAAAAGCGCTGGGAAATGGTTAATGAGGCGGAACGGCAGGAATTGCGTAAAACTACTGCCAAACAAAAGCTGCAGCAGTTGACTGTTCTTATGGGATGGGTAGATGATTTCAGGTGGGGCAGCGCCTTAAAGGCAGAAGAAATAGAAGTAAGGGAATTGTGGATAAAACTCAAAAGGCTCTGTCATGTCTGAAAAGGAACAGGTGCAATTGCCTTTTGCCGTCTTGCGGGATTTTGTCAACTGGCTAAAGGAGGCAGGTGTTCTTGGCATTGTGACAGGCGGCGTAGCAGCCTCCCGAGAGATTTAGCAGATATAGAATCAGTCCTTGATGCCAATCCGGGTCTGGATTTACAGCGAATCCGGTCGTGGGTAAATGAATTTTCCTCTGTTCTGGAAATGCCGGAGATATCAGACGATCTGGAAAAAATTTTAAGCCGATACCCTTGAAAACGTCCTGTTTAGCAGCCGGAGGGCTTTTTTGATGAGTCGGAGGTCTTGAGGGGAGAACTTTGCCAAGGGGTTATTTTCTTTTACAGAAACCTTTTGCACTGAAATCTTTTCTTTTGAAAATAAATCGCCTATTTTTACCTCAAGCGCACCTGAAATTTTTACGATAGAATCAAGACTTACGTTTACCTGCCCTCTTTCAAGTTCGCCTATAAACTTATAATTCAATTCTGCCTTCTCGCCTAATTCTTCCTGTGTAATCCCTGCGGATTTTCTTAATTCCCTTATCCGACTGCCAAATTTCTTTCTTATATCGCCTGCCGCCTCTTTCATAGAGAGATTATATGTTCTTTTCAATACTCAATAAACCATGTATATCCATCTGATTATTCTTTTGACAAATACCACATATATATGGTAAAAACAATTAACAACATAGAGTTGGAATAGTCAAAATATCTACACACTGAAACTTGCTGCAATATGGTAAGAATAACAATGGGGTGAATAGTCTCCACAATCAGCCTTATACAGAGTTAAGACGTAATCATTAAATTTGAATGACGAGGGGCACTGCTATGTATGCGTGCCCTTTGTATTTTTTAGAATATCGTTAATTATGAATTGGGGGGGAGAAAATGAAAAAGGAAAAAAGATTAAGTATTGTTATTTGCTTACTGAATGTATTGTTCCTTGTAAATATTGCTTATGCAGTTGAATACACTTACACGGAATTATTTCCCGGCACAGATGCCAGAGGACTCAACAATTTCGGTGTAGTTGTAGGAAGTCCAGATGGCAGCGGTACACAGAGGACAGGCTTTATTTATAGCAACGGTTCTTACAGTGAATTGTTACCTACTGGCCAGACCTATGCGTCTGCTTATGGTATTAATAATAATGGAGAAGTTGTTGGAACAGGCTCTACTGCTTTGGGCTATAGAGGTTTTCTCTATAGTAATGGTTCTTACACTGAGATAAGGCCTTCTGGCTGGGGTGAACATGTTGTTGCCGTAGACATTAATGACAGTGGGGCTATAGTGGGATATGGCGAGCACAATAATGAGGGGTCAATGGGAAAAGGGTATTTATACAGTTCAGGGAATTATACCGAAATACTTCCTTCCGGTTGGTCAGCGTCAAGAGCTGTCGCGATAAATAACAACGGGGATGTAGCGGGAGATGGTTACGGATTCGGTGCATCAAGGGCTTTTGTCTACAGTAACGGTTCTTACACTGAGTTCATGATTCCGGGGTTATCTTATTTGACCCTTATTGATATCAATAATAATGGGGATATAATTGGCAATGGCTATGACGGGCAGGGATATAAATCATTTCTTTTCAGTAATGGCTCTTATTCAATATTACATATGCTGGGTTCGTTAGAGGTGGGCCCACAATGGCCATATACAGACGTTAGAGGACTAAATAACAACGGAGACGCAGTTGGGTGTGTATATGGTAGCAATAACACCATTAAGGGATTTCTTTACAGTGGTGGTACATATACCGAAATATTGCCTACCGGTTGGTCAGAGTCAAGTGCACAGGCAATTAATGATAACGGAACTATAGTTGGGTGGGGAAAAGACAGTACAGGCACTTCAAGAGGATTTATTGCATCGCCTGTTGTTCCCGACAATGATAATGATGGTTATCCCTCAGATGTTGATTGTGATGACAGCAATCCGGCAGTCAATCCCGGTGCGACTGAAATTCCCAATAATGGCATAGATGACGACTGCAACCCATCAACACCAATTGCCTCAGTTTCAGGCAATGCTTACAATTATCCGATACCGTTATTCCGTGCAAGCATGAGTGTTAATGTTAACGCATCTTCTCTTGGGACAAGTTATCTCAGATATTATTACACCCGAAACAGACTGAGCCTTGTAAGCACATCAATCACGGGAATTTCAGCGTCAGGAGGCACAGCGATAGTTACAGGCGTTGGAACGATTAATGGAGCTTCAGGCTACACGTTTACTGCAACAATTACTGATGGCAGTCCTGTCGGAGACTCGACTCTACGAGATACAATGGGCTTAGAAATCAAAAAACCTGACGGGACGAATTATTTCAGTGCGAGTAAAACCATTTCCTTAAAGTCATTTAAAAAATTACCTGTTTATTCATGCTAAAATAAAAACTAATGGGAAAAGTTTATAAGGATAAAAAATCCAAAGGCTGTGCCCTTTGCAAACCGCACAAACACGGTTGGGCGCCAAAGAAAAAAATAAAAGTCAGGGCTTTTGAGGAAGAGACGGATAAGGAAATAAAGCATGCGGCAGGCAATTCTAGTATTGTAAAATAAAACTGCGGGAATATATCCGCTCAAAACCCCATCGCTGACATTTTGGCAAGTTCTATGAGCACTGACGGAAAAACTCCTAAGATAAGTGTTGCTGCGGCGGTTACGGCAAGGGCGATGTATAACGCCGGAGTTGTTGAAAGGCTGACTTCTTTCTGAGGCTCTTTCATGTACATATACATGACGACCCGTAAATAGAAAAATGCGGAGATTGCGCTGAATATGACTGCGACTATCACCAAGGGCAGATAGCCTGCCCTGACCGCCTCCATGAAGATATAAAATTTAGCGATGAAGCCTGCTGTCGGCGGAATCCCTGTAAGCGAAAACATGAAAATAAGCATTAAGGCGGATGCAACAGGGTGGTTTTTTGCAAGCCCTTCATAATCCGATAATTCCTCGCCTCTGAAACCTTCACTCCTGAGCATAATCACAACTGCGAATGCTCCTATGTTCATAAAGGCGTAGATAAACATGTAGTTCATCATGCCCGAGAGCCCTCCTGATGTTCCTGCGATGATGCCTAAAAGCGCATACCCCGCATGGGCTATGGATGAATATGCAAGCATTCTTTTGATATTTGTCTGCGCAATGGCAATGATGTTTCCGGCAGCCATTGTAATAATTGACAAGGGGATCAGGATTTGCGACCACTGCACATGCATGGCTCCGAATGCATCAAACAGCACCCTTCCCAAAACCGCAAACCCGGCCGCCTTCGGGCCGATGGACATAAAGGCTGTGACAGGCGTGGGCGCTCCTTCATAAACATCAGGTGCCCACATATGAAAAGGCACAAGCGCAATCTTAAACCCGAAAGCCACGATCAGAAAAATCAGCCCTAATGAAAGAATAGGATTTTCCAAAAGGTTCAGCCCCTGCAATGCCATGGCAATCTCTTTCAGGTTTGTTGTGCCTGTAAGGCCATAGGTAAGGGAGATTCCGTACAGGAGGAATGCCGAGGAAAATGCTCCAAGGAAAAAATATTTTACCGCGGCTTCTGACGAGCGAATCTGTCTTCTTGTTATCCCTGTGAGTATGTAGGTTGAAAGTGCCATCAGCTCAAGCCCTAAGTAAAGCACGATTAAATCAACGGCTGACGCCATAATCATCATGCCTGATGAGGCAAAAAGGATGAGCGCATAGTATTCCCCGAATGATGCGCCGTCTAACGCCATGTATTTAAGGGAGATAAAGATTGTAAGGATGACATTGATATAGAAAATTAATTTAAAAAAATTAGCATATCCGTCAAATATAAACATTCCGGACAATATACTGCCCGACCAGCCCAGAGCGCACAGTCTGATATTCACATAAAAAGAGAGCAGGGCGCCGATGATGCCGGCAAAGGCAACCGTCTCTTTTCTTTTGACAAGCAAATCAAGCAAAAGGAGTATCAATGCCGTGCATATCAGTATAAGTTCAGGCGCAAGTATCCTGATAAGATTTAAATCCATCCCAAAATCTCCTTTATGAATTGTGCCAGATTGTTTGTTTCGGCTCCTGAGCCTGCCTGTTCAATAAGGTGTGTTACAGAAGGACGCATGAAGCTAAGGAATGCATCAGGGTAAATGCCTATCCAGAAGACAAGGATAATGAGCGGCGTTAATATTAATACTTCCCGCAGGTTTAAATCTGTTAGAGGGTGATGTTCGTAATTGGGATTAAGCTTTTCAAAAAACACCCTTTGATAAAGCCATAACATGTATCCTGCGCTAAGGATAATCCCTGCTGCCGCAAGCGCGCCTGTAAGCATTTTCACCTTGAATGCGCCGAGTATTATCAGGAATTCACCGATGAAGCCATTTGTGCCCGGAAGCCCTATTGATGCAAGGGTGAATATTATGAAAATTCCTGAGTACCAAGGAACGGCAGATGCAAAGCCTCCGTAGTCTGAAATTACCCTTGTGTGTGTTCTTTCATAAATGATTCCAACCATCAGGAAAAACGCGCCTGTGATAATGCCATGGTTTATCATCTGAAGTATCCCGCCCTCAACGCCCTGCTGATTAAGGGCGAAAAGCCCGAGTGTGACAAATCCCATATGGCTTACGCTTGAATATGCAATGAGCCTTTTTAAATCCTTTTGCGCAAGGCATACAAGCGCACCATAGATGATTGCAATTATGGACAGCAGAAGGAGCGGTCCTGTGAAAAATTTTACTGCGTCTGGGAACATCGGCATGGAGAATCTTAAAAATCCGTACGCGCCCATTTTAATTAGAATGCCTGCAAGTATGACGCTCCCGGCAGTCGGCGCCTCTGTATGGGCGTCAGGAAGCCATGTGTGAAACGGGAACATCGGGACCTTTACGGCAAAGGCGGCAAAGAAGGCAAGGAAAAGCCAGAGTTGAAGCTGAACCGGATACCTGAGACTGCTCAAGGCAAGAATATCAAGCGTTTTCCCTCCGTAAAAATACAGCACTACAATGCCTGCAAGCATGAGCACGCTTCCGACAAGTGTGTAAAGGAAGAACTTTATTGCCGCATAAATCCTCTGAGAGCCGCCCCAGACGCCGATTAAGAGGAACATCGGTATCAGCATTGCCTCCCAGAAGATGTAAAAAAGCAGGAAGTCCAGAGAGACAAAGACGCCTAACATTCCTGCCTCCATAGTTAAAATGGCAATGTGAAATTCCTTGACCTTTGTCCCGATAGCCCTCCATGAAACAAGCACGGAGAGGATGCTCAAAAGCGCGGTGAGAAATATAAAGAGTATGCTGATGCCGTCTATTCCCACAAAATAGTTTATGCCCCATGACGGAATCCACGGATACCTTTCCACAAACTGCATTTTGTATGTAGTCTTGTCAAAATTGCTTAATACTGGAAGTGCTGATAAAAACACGGCTGTGGTCACAATAAGCGCAGCCCAGCGTATTGCATTGTTGTTTTTCAAAAATAAAATAAGCAGTGACCCGATGACAGGGAGGAACACTATTACGCTGAGCACAGGATAATTAAGCTGATTTAAAATTATATTTTCCATTTTCTTTCAATATACTCCCCCTTGATGGGAGAGAAATACCTTATGTTCCCTCCCCCTTGACGGGAGAGGGTGGGGGTGTTTAAAAAGCTATTTTCACCCTCCCCTTCATCCCCTCCCGTCAAGGGAGGGGAGACTTTCTGTGTTAATCTGTGTAATCTGTGGCTAAATTCAGTTTTGTTTTTTTCTGTGCCCTCTGTGGTTATTCCTCCTATTTTGCAAAAATTACAATGCCGATTATAATCACTGCCCCGAGCGCCATTATCAGTCCGTAACCAGAAAGTATGCCTGTCTGCACCTTCCTCAGTTTTTGGCTGAAGGAGCCGATAAGCGCCGGGACTCCGTTTACAACTCCTTCTATAATCTTTCCGTCAAAGAATCCGAGTATGACTTTGTCAGATGCCTTAAGCACAGGCTGTACAATAGTTTTGTCGTAAAGTTCATCAATATAGTATTTGTTATAAAGCAGTTTATAAAGCGACTGAAATTTAGAGATGATTTTATCCGGCAGTTCTGTATTTTTTACATACATTTTATGTGCGATAAACCATCCGCCTAATGCAACAAGTATGGATATTCCCATTACCATTAATTCTTCTGCATGCGAGCCTTCCCCATGCGGATGACCGAGCGCAGGCGCAAGAAATTCTCCGACTCTGTCACCGTGCTCCATAAGAAGCGGCGGTATGCCGACCCAACCGGCGCCTACAGCGCCTATGGCAAGGAGCATCAATGGGATAGTTATGACCGGCGGTGACTCGTGGAGGTGATGCTCCTGTTCATGTGTTCCGCGGAACTTGCCGTGGAACGTCAGAAATATCAGTCTCCACGAATAGAATGCCGTTAAAAGGGCCGCTGACGCAGCCAGAATCCATAAAAATTTTCCAAGGTCACTGCTTGAGTAGGCCCTCCAGAGGATTTCATCTTTGCTGAAGAAACCTGCAAATCCCGGAATGCCTGTAATGCTCAGTGTGGCTAAAATAAATACTGTGTAAGTTACAGGCATATATTTTTTTAATCCGCCCATGTTTTGCATGTTCTGCTCGTTATGCAGGGCGTGAATGACGCTGCCTGAGGCGAGGAAGAGCAAGGCCTTGAAATAGGCATGTGTATAAAGATGAAATATTCCGGCAGAGTAGGCGCCTACGCCGAGGGCCAGGAACATATAGCCTAACTGACTGACGGTGGAATATGCTATGACACGTTTTATATCATTTTGCACAAGCCCGATTGACGCCGCAAATATTGCGGTTATGCCGCCGACTATAGCTACTGTGTTCATCGCAACTGCCGAGAGATTAAAAAGCGGATTACAGCGCGCAACCATGAACACGCCTGCCGTGACCATTGTGGCCGCATGAATCAATGCAGAGACAGGCGTCGGTCCTTCCATTGCATCTGGAAGCCATACATGAAGCGGCATCTGCGCGGATTTTCCGACAGCGCCGCAGAAAAGCAAAATGCAGATCAGGGTAATAGTGTTTATATCATATCCGAAAATGTTTGATGTCATGCCTGCGGCGCTTCCTGCATTTGCAAATACATTTGCGTACTCAACGCTCCCGTAAGTGAGAAATATAAGCATAATGCCCAGTCCAAAGCCGAAGTCTCCGAACCTGTTTACTATGAATGCCTTTTTGCCTGCATTGGCAGCGGATTTTTTTTCATACCAGAAGCCAATGAGGAAATAAGAGCATAAACCGACTGCCTCCCAGCCAAAGTAAAGGAGCAGGAAGTTATTTGCCATGACGAGCATGAGCATTGAAAAGACAAAAAGGCTCAGATACGCAAAGAACCTGTAATAGCCTTTGTCTCCGTGCATGTAGCCCACGGAGTAAATAAATATCAATGAACTGATGGAAGTGACGACTATGAGCATTATTGCCGTAAGCTGGTCTATGAGAAAGCCGATAGGCACGCTGAAACTTCCTGATATGACCCAATTGTAGATGTTTATATTGATGATATTCCCCGAGGTTACTTCAAGGAATGCGCTCACTGCAAGGGCAAAGGAGCCGAGGACCGCAGGCACGGCTATCCAGTGCGCCTTGTCTTTGATGTAATTGCGTCCGAATAAAATATTTATCGCAAACGCAATTAACGGAAGCAGTGGTATGAGTATGTATTTAAGCATTTTCTATTTTACTTATACAAAACATTGCAAATTGCAAAATTAACAATTATCATTTCAAATTTAAGTGCTTATCATTGTCAAATGCTAATTTTGTATTGCTAATTGAACATTGAATATTGCATCCTTCATCCTTTCAAAAGATTTATCTCATCCGCTTTGACCGTCGGATTATTTCTGTAAAGCGCTATCAATATCGCAAGCCCGATTGCCGCCTCGGCGGCAGCCACAGTAATTACAAAAAAGACCATAATCTGACCCCTTATGGACTGAAGATAATGACTGAATGCGGCAAGGCTGATGTTTACGGAATTCAGCATCAGCTCTATGGATATGAATGCAATAATCAGATTGCGCCTTGAGATAAAGCCTATGACGCCTATGCTGAAAACCACTGCGCTGAGCATTATGTACCAGCTTAAAGGAACCAATTAACCTCCTTAAAGACCGTAATCCGTTATGTGTAATCCGTAATGGGTAAAATCTTTATACTCATTACGCTTCAGTTTATATTTTTTTCTTTGCCAGCACCACTGCCCCGATTATTGCCACCAGAAGTATTACTGATGCGATTTCAAAGGGCAGCAGATATTCTGTATATAAGACCTTTCCTATAACCATGAGATTGCCTTCTGACTGCATCGCCTGAATACTGTACTGTCCGGGCGCCGGGAATACTGTAATCTTACGCAATATCAGTATCAAAAATACTGCAAAAAGCGCTCCGGCAAACGTGCTCAGCGCCCAGTGCCCTTGAAATTTCCTTTCGGTCTCTTCCTTCTTTAGGTTCAGGAGCATAATGACAAAAAGGAATAATACCAAGATTGCGCCTGCATAAACAATTATCTGTATTGCCGCTAAAAATTCGGCATTCAGAAATATGTAAAGCGCTGCTATGTGAAGGAAAAGCACGAGCATCCAGATGACGCTGTGCACTGGGTTTTTCCTCGTTATCACAAGGATTGAGGTCCCGGTAATCACAGCCGCAAAGTATGCAAAAAATATCTGTGGAAGCATAATCTCCTAAATTATGCTGTCATTCCTGCGAAAGCAGGAATCCAGAAGACATAAAAATCTGGATTCCGTGTCAAGCCGGAATGACAGAAGTTTGTTTATTTCTTCTGTGCGAAGTCTTTACTCATGGGACTCCAGAATTTTTTAAAATACTCCCTGCCTTTATCGCCTGACATGTATTTATCCCAGTTTTCCAAAAGCCGTTCTTTTGTATAGTAAAAGACACCCCTTGAATAGTTTGAATATTCGTAATGCCCTGTGAGCGCAACTGCGCCGTAGGGGCATGCCTCTACGCAGAATGCGCAGAAGACGCATCTTAAGACGTCTATTTCATAGCGGTCAACAATTTTCTTATAATCCTCGCCCTCGCTTGTATAAATATGTATGCACTGCGACGGGCACATTGCAGCGCAAAGACCGCAGCCCACGCACTTTGCCTGACCTGTTTGCTCATCCCTCACAAGCGCATGAAGCCCTCTGGCACCCGGGAATGGTTCCCGTTTTTCCGAAGGGTACTGCCTTGTGACGGCAGGAGTAAATAAATGCTTAAGAGTCAGGGCAAGACCCTGAAGGATTTCAATGAATAGAACTTTTTTTGTAAATTCTTTAACTGTCATTGACCCCTTGACTCCATTCTTCTCATAATAATTTCACGATTCCCGTCAATACTATATTTGCCAATGATAAAGGAATAAACAACTTCCACCCAAGCCCCATGAGCTGGTCATACCTGTATCTCGGAAGTGTGGCCCTTATCCAGAAATAGAAAAATATCAGGGCATAGACTTTCAGTAAAAACCATGCAACCGGAGGAATGTATGACAAAATCCAGAATTGCGGACCGCTCCATCCGCCAAAAAAACAAATAGTCACCATGGCGGACATGACGAACATAGCCGTATACTCAGCCATGAAAAACAGGCCCATGCGTATCCCGCTGTATTCAACAAAGTATCCTGCGACAAGCTCGCTTTCCGCCTCCGGAAGATCAAACGGCGCTCTGTTTGTCTCCGCAACCATCGCTATAAGAAATACAAAGAAAGAAATCCACATGAGCGGGTTTGCTATGAAAGGATATGCCGCCTGTGCCTTTACTATGTCTGCAAGATTTGCGCTTCCTGCCTGCATCATTACAGGCACAAGGCTTAAGCCCATTGCAATTTCATAGCTTATGACCTGCGCCGAAGACCTCAAACCGCCGAGGAACGGGTATTTTGAATTAGAAGCCCAGCCTGCGAGAATGACACTGAAAGCGCCTACAGAGGAAAGCGCCAATATGTAGAGAACGCCGATATTGATATCGGCAATGGAAAACCCGCGCCAGAATGGAATTACGGCAAGGGAAGATAAAACCGCAACCAGCCCGATGACAGGCGCAATATAAAATATGGGTTTATCCGATTGCGAGGGAATGATGTCTTCCTTGAAAAAAAGCTTTATGCCGTCTGCAATAGGCTGCAACAGCCCATGCGGACCGACCCTCATAGGTCCGAGCCTGGCCTGCATGTGGCCTATGACCTTGCGTTCAAAATATACCACATAGGCTACGTGCAGAAGTGTTATTAAAATAACAATTGCAATTTTAATTATGATACTTATTATATCCGTCATAGTTTATTAATTGTAACCTCACAGCCTTCTATCCCCGGAATGTTTGTAACCGGGTCAATATTATAACCCATGAGACTGAATACGCCCGCGCCTTCAAAATTATTACTGAGCAATGCCTTGTTGTCTTTTATTGTAGGGTCAATTGAGACAGGGACCTTGACACTTCCATGCGCTGATGAAACAGAAACGGCGTCACCTTCTTTCAGGCTGAGTCTTCCGGCATGATGCGCGCCGATCTTTAACAAGGGCTTAGGATATATCTTTCTCAATGTAGAGGCGCTTCTTGAAAGGGTTCCTGAGTGAAATAGTATGTTTTCAGGCGCAATGTAGAGGTCGGCATTGTATTTTTTAGGCTTGACAGATGCCGCAGGCACCTCGCCGAGCCAGCCCCTTAACGGCTCTCCATGATAGGGCCACAGGCAATTGCCTTTTGCAATCTCACTGTAAGTAAGGTCTTTGTAAAGCGGAGAGACGCGCGCAATCTCCTGCATTATTTCCTCAGCATCGGAATATGCCATTTTACACCCCATTTTCCCGGAAATCGCGGCGATAATCTTCCAGTCCTCCATGCCGGGTGATGTGTTTACTGCCTTTTTAAGAAGCTGTATCCTGCGTTCAAGGTTGGTGAAGGTCCCTTCTTTCCCGGGCCAGCAAGCCGCAGGAAGAACTACATCGGCAAGTTCTGCGGTTTCGGTCAGGAAAATATCCTGAACCACAAGAAAATCAAGCGAGCTTAAGGCTTCTTTTATTTGGGCGTTGTCCGGAAGATTGAATGCGGGGTTTTCGCCCATTATGTACATCGCCTTAATTTTTTTTTCTTTAGCCGCCTCTATAATTTTCATAAGGGTAAGCCCTTCTTTTGCAGGCACGGCTGTTTTCCATTCAGTCTCAAACCTTTTTCTGAAATCAGAGATGCCGAGAGGTCTTCCACCCGGAAGCGTATCAGGCAGACAGCCCATATCAATAAGCCCCTGTTCATTAGGCTTTTCTGAAAGGAGATAAAGTCTTGCCTCAAGCAGGTAGGTTAGTCCGGCGATTGCAAAAAGCGTTCTGTGTCCGTCTTCCCGGCGGGCGGCGTCAGCGCCCAGAACGATAGAAACAGACCCTGAGCGAAGAAGCACGTCTGCAATTTCTTTAAGCCCTTCAATATGTTGTTCAGGAGAGTTTTGTGAAATCCCGGCGATCATGCTGTCTATCGCTGGTTTTTCACCCCGTACACCCTTACCCTTAGCTACTGCAGCAAGCAAGGCTTCAAGTATTTCCGCCTCTTTAAATAAAGGAGGGATAACTGTATGCGTCTTAAACCGTTTAAGCCCGGGCATATTTCCAATGACGGCAATTTTTGCGCCTTCCCTTGCCGCGGCCCGTATTGATAAACCAAGAACGGGGTTTACGGCGGTAGGGTCTTCGCCGGCGGCCAGTATTGCATTGGAGTTTTTAAGCCCTGCTATCAGGTTTGACGTAATCCCCTGTCCTAAGAGGTCTTCAAAATATTTCTGCATGCCTGCAAATCCGGCCCTTGAAACCGAATCTATATGATTTGTGCGGCATGCTGTCCTCATGAACTTCTGAAATACATAGTTATCCTCGTTTGTGCATCTTGCCGAGGCAATGCCTGCAATTGCATCGCCGCTGTTTTTATCCCGTACAGCCGTTAATTCTTCAGCGATTATGCTTAAAGCCTCTTCCCAAGATGCTTCGCGAAACTGAGAAGCTGAGAAGTTATGAAGTTGAGAGGCTGAGTTTTTATCTTCTAAATTTCTTATCTTCTTAACTTCTATCTTTTCTTTTGGCGCTATCCGGACAAGCGGTGTCTTGAGTCGTTCGGGACTTCCGGCAAATTCATAACCAAACCTTCCATTTGAGCACAGGAGTCCGTTATTTAAACCGAGTCCTAATTTCGGGACTGCGCGCTTTACTGACTCATCCCGGACCTGAAGAACTAAAGAACACCCTACGCCGCAGTAAGGGCAGATGGTCTCAACTTCCCTGTCAATCTGCCATAACCTGTAACTGTGCAGATGAATGCGGCTCAATATTGCGCCCACCGGACATGCCGTAAGACAGTTGCCGCAGTATTCACAGTTAAATGATGTTGATGAAAACGGCTCAACTCTTGAGCCGCCCCCTCTGCCGATGACTGAAATTGCGAATGCGCCCTGTACTGTATCGCAGGTCCTCACGCATCTTGTACAAAGTACGCATCTTTCCATATTTCGCGAGATGATTTTATCTTCATGACTTGCAGGAACCTTTCTTTTTTCCTCTTTATACCTGCCTGAGGCAGCACCGTATTTGCCGACGAGGTTTTGCAGTTCACACTCGCCTGCCTTGTCGCACTGCGGGCAGTCAAGAGGATGGTTTATGAGAAGCAATTCCAGAAGACCGCGCCTTACATCGGAGATGGTATCGGATTCAGTCTTTATGACCATGCCGTCTGCCGCCATTAAGGTGCATGCGGTCTGGAGTTTCGGCAATCTTTCTACTTCTACAATGCAGAGCCTGCATCCTCCGTAGGGTTCAAGCAGTTCATAGTTGCAGAGAGTTGGTATTTTTATCCCGGCGCGCTTTGCGGCATTAAGGACGGTCACCGGCTTGTCCAGAGTAATCTCTTTTCCGTTGATGGTTATGGATATCATAATTTTAAATGACAAATGTCAAAATCCAAATAACAAAGCAATGCTATACCTATTCTTTTTTGGCATTTGAGCTTTGACATTTTGATTTTCTTTTTATGTGTTCCTCAAATTCTCCCCTGAAATGTTTTAGCATTGACTGCATCGCGCATGCCGCACCGTCTCCAAGCTGGCAGAAGGTTTTGCCCAGCATGGTTTCTGCTATACCGGATAAAAGTCCGAGGTCATCTTCCCTTCCTTTGCCGTGTTCAATTCTCTGAAGTATTTTTTCAAGCCAGCTTGTTCCTTCCCTGCACGGGATGCATTTGCCGCAGGACTCATGTTCAAAGAACTTCATTGACCTGTGCGCAACCTTCACCATGCAGACGGATTCATCCATGACAATGACGGCGCCTGAGCCGAGCATGCTGCCGTATTTTTGTATTGAGATAAAATCCATGGGGCAGTCTATTTTATCCACAGGAAGCACGGGTGTTGAGATTCCTCCAGGAATTACCGCCTTAATTTTTTTTCCTCCTCTAATACCTCCGGCATGGGTGTAAATAATCTCCCTGAGGGAAATCCCCATGGGGAGTTCATAAACGCCGGGTTTTTCAACGCATCCGCTTACGCTGAACAGCTTTGTGCCCGGACAATCTTTACTGCCTATTTTTGAATATGCTCCGGCTCCGGCGTCAATAATGTAGGGCACATTAGACAGCGTTTCAACATTATTTACAATAGTCGGCATTTTCCACGCGCCGGCATTTACAGGGAAGGGAGGCTTCAGCCTCGGATGCCCTCTTCTGCCTTCAAGCGATTCAATAAGCGCGGTTTCTTCACCGCAAATATACGCCCCCGCGCCCTGATACACGGCAAGATGGAATTTTATTTTTCCCCCGAGGATGCCCTTGCCGAGAAATTTTTTTTCATAGGCCTGTCTTATAGCCTTTTCCAAAATATCTTTTGCATGCGGATATTCACCTCTGAGGTAGATATAACCGTATTCAGAGCCGAGCGCAAATCCCGATATAACCATCCCCTCTATTAATAAATGCGGATTCTTCTCAAGTATATGCCTGTCTTTGAATGTGCCGGGCTCGCCTTCATCTGCATTACAGACAAGATACTTGGGGAATTTGGAGTCTGCGGCGGCAATGCTCCATTTCATGCCTGTCGGGAAACCTGCGCCGCCCCTGCCTCTTAGACCTGATTTCTTTATCTCCTCAATAATGTCAGACGGCTTTAGTTTAAATGCCTTTGGAATGCCTTTATAACCGCCGGTTTTGATGTATCCGTCAATGTCGGCAGAATCAGCGTTTTCAGTATTTTTCAATAATATTTTTTCCATTTTTGTTTATTAAATACGTTCAAATAGTTTAAACGGTTCAATTCGTTCAATTTAAACAATATTGAACCATGTTGAACCCTTGAACAATTATTTATATGTATTTAGTATCTCTCCTATCCTTTTTTCAGTAAGATTATCATAAAAATCCGTGTTAACAAGCATTGCCGGACCTGTGCCGCAGGAGCCTATGCATTCCATTATCATGAGAGAAAAACGATTGTCTTTGGTGGTGCCGCCTGATTCAAGACCGTATTTAGACTTGAGGAAATCCGCCAGTTTTTCAGCGCCTAAAATCATGCATGACACATTTGTGCAAAGCTGTATGAGATGCCTCCCCATTGGATTATGCTTAAACATCGCATAGAAAGATGCAGTCCCCCGCACTGCCGCCTCAGGCAGGTCTATAGCATGTGCAACGCACTGCATAGCCTCATGGCTCAGCCACCCGAACTCTTTCTGCGCAATATATAACGCCGGGAGCAGAGCGCTCCTCGGATTAGGGTATTTTGTTTTTATGCTTTCAATTTCCTTTAACACGGTTTCAGTAAACATCACCTGTCGCATTCTCCCAAAACTATATCTATGCTTCCGATATTTGCAACGACATCTGCAATTAGGCTGCCTTCACAGAGCTTGGGCAGGACTGATATGTGCACAAATGAAGGCGTACGTATCCTCAGGCGATAGGGTTTCCCCTCGCCGTTGCTTACTATATAAAAACCGAGCTCTCCCTTCGGGGCCTCTGTGGCAGCATAAATTTCGCCTTCAGGGGCGGCGTGATAGCCTTTTGTTATAAGTACAAAGTGATGTATGAGATGCTCCATATCAGTTAAAACCTTGTCTTTGGGCGGCAGTAGATATTTGGGGGCGTCAGCCATCACAGGACCCTGAGGGATTTTTTCTATGCACTGCCTTATGATGAAATTTGACTGGCGCAGTTCCTCCATTCTCACGCGGTAACGGTCGTAAACATCCCCGTTTTTACCCGTAGGGACTTCCCATTTAACCCTGTCATATGCCGCATACGGCATAAATTTTCTTATATCATACGGCACGCCTGAGCCCCTGATTACAGGGCCGCTTAATCCCCAGTTTATTGCCTCTTCGGCAGAGATAACTCCGATTCCCTTGGTCCTTCTGAGCCAGATGCGGTTCTGGTCTATGAGTGTTTCATACTGCTCAATCCTCATTGGGAATTCTCCGGTGAAATCGTAGAGGTCCTCCAGCCATTTTGTATCGGCGTTATTCCGTACGCCGCCTATCCTTGGATAGCTTACTGTAAGCCTTGCGCCGCAGAGGCGCTCAAACAGGTCAAGGAGTTTTTCCCTTTCCCTGAAGCAATAAAGGAATACTGTCATTGCGCCTATGTCCAGCGCATGCGTTGCAAGCCAGAGAAGATGGCTTGATATGCGGGACATCTCAGCCGTGATAGTTCTGATGAACTGCGCCCTTTCAGGCGGTTCAATTCCGAAAAGTTTCTCTACCGCAATGCAGTAGCCGATGTTGTTAGACATTGATGCTATGTAATCCAGCCGATCGGTGAGGGGTATAATCTGGAAATAGTTCCTGTGCTCCGAGAGCTTCTCAATGCCCCGGTGGAGATAGCCGATATAGGGAGTGCATTTGACCACGGTTTCGCCGTCAAGTTCAAGCACAAGCCTGAGCACCCCGTGCGTGGCAGGGTGCTGGGGACCCATATTGAGCGTCATTTCCTCAGTCGCTATGCGGGAAGTCCCCTGTGATTTATCTTCTATATTTTCCATAACAAAGACTATAGTTCAACATTGTTCAAAATTGTTTAAATAGTTCAAATTGTTCAACATGGTTCAAGATTTTATATTCCACTCCTCATCGTGTTTGTGCAGTTCCCTTGCTTCTTCATATCCCCTGTATTCCTTCCCCTCGGCGCCTTTCAGAGGATAATCTTTTCTAAGGGGAAAACCCTCCCAGTCCTCGGGCATAAGTATGCGCCTTAGGTCAGGGTGGTTGTTAAAAACAATGCCGTACATGTCGCAGGTTTCTCTTTCATGCCAGTTTGCGCCTGCCAAGACTGATACAATACTGTTAATTGACAATTCTTCTTCAGGGATAAGCGCCTTCAACCTCAGCCTGTGGAGGTGCTTTAAGGAGTAAAGATTATAAATCACTTCAAAACGGGGTTTCCTGCCCGGGTAATCAACGCCGCACAGGTCTGACAGATAATTCAGACAAATTGCCGGGTCGTCATGCAGGTACCGGCAGATATCAATAATTCTGCCACGTTTGACAATGACAGAGACCTGCTCCCCTGACTGCGTCACTCCGGCAACTTCATCAGGAAACTGCTCTTTCAGCCTTTCTGCAATCTCTAAAGGTTCCATTTAACTTAAATGCAGTGAATAATTGTCAGTGAATAGTATTTAGTCAATAACTGTTTACTGTTCACTGTTTACTGTCCACTGTATTTTTACCTCCACCTGCTCCATCTGAGATGTTCTTTCTGTATTTTGTCCTGAAGCTTCAGGATTCCCTCCATCAAGGCCTCGGGTTTTGGGGGACAGCCCGGGACATAGACATCAACCGGCAAAAAAGTATCGCACCCCTGAACAACGGAATAAGTATTGAATATCCCGCCGGAACATGCACAACTGCCCATTGCCATTACATACCGCGGCTCCGGCATCTGATCATAAACCCGCCTTATGACAGGCACCATTTTTTTTGTTACTGTCCCTGCGATAATCAGAAGGTCTGTGTGCCTTGGTGATGCCCTGAAGACAATTCCGAAACGGTCAAAGTCATAGTGGCTTGCGCCTGTTGCCATCATCTCAATTGCACAGCAGGCAAGACCGAAAGTCATGGGCCATATTGATGATTTTCTGCCCCAGTTGATGAGTTTATCAAGAGAGGTAATGATAGTATTTGCACCGGGGATAATTTTTACCCTGTCTTCTATTTCAATAACATCAGGCGATGCATTTATCAGCACTGCGCAAACCTCCGTAATTCGTCCTTTTTATTTATGTCATTCCGGGCTTGACCCGGAATCCAGTCTTTTTCTCTGGATTCCCGCTTAAGAACTGCGGGAATGACGAAAGGACGGACATTCTTTATACATTTTTCAATAATAACTTTTAACTTTCTTCATTCCCACATAAGCGCGCCTTTTTTCCATACATATATGTAACCGATTAAAAGGATGAATATGAATATCATCATCTCCACGAAACCGTACAGCCCGATTTTATCATATGCAACTGCCCATGGATAGAGGAAGACCGCTTCAACATCAAATACCACAAAAAGCATTGCGATAATATAAAACCGCACTGAAAACCTGTACCTGGGCTCTCCAACCGGCGGGTTGCCTGATTCATAAGGGGAGAGCTTCAGCGGATAACGCCTTGCAGGCCTGATGAGTATGCCTATGAGCAAAGGGGCTAAGCCCACAGAAGCGGCAATGATTATTATTATTAATACCGGCAGGTAATTTATTGGAATATATGTTCCTGGCATTGTGGGCTATTTTTATATATATTGTTAATCCATGTCAATACTATATTTGATACTATTTAACATGCTTATTCGTAATTTTAACTTACTTATCAGCCTGCCTCTTGAAGATCGCACTTTTTAAAAAAGTGGATTTTTATTATAATTTAAGGCAACCATGAAGAATATTTTTCTTCATCCCAAAAAGTCTCTCGCGGCAAAACTTATTATTGCCATAGGCTTATTGATGGCATTGGGAAGCTTTGTTTTCTGGTATGCTCTTTCTAAGAAGCAGGAAAAAGATTTTGTGGTAATTGCCGTCAGATACGGCGACTCCTTCATAGACTTCATAAAAAACAGCACTCGCTACAGCATGCTTACGTTTCACAGGGCTGCAATTCAGCAGACCATTGAAGATGTGGGCGCGACAGAGGACGTAAACATGGTAAGGATTTTTGACCACAAGGGGACGGTATTTTTTTCCTCGCAAAAGGGAGAAATCGGCAGTGAAGTTGACAGGGCGTCTGTTACATGTGGTGGATGCCATACAGAACCCGGGCGGTCATCCAGACTTTTGCCAAACCCCCAAAGGTGGGCTATCTACAAAAGTTCAAATGGTGTAAGGGTGCTGAAGGTCATCGGGACTATTCCCAACGAACCGTCCTGTTATACCGCAAGCTGCCATATTCATTCTGAAAAACAGAAGATCCTCGGATTCGTGGAGGCGGATTTATCACTCGGGCTCCTTGATAAGGCGCAGTTCAGGCAGGGGCTGGCCCTTACGGGCTATGTTGTGATGTTTATTGTGATGATTTCCGTATCGCTTGCCATAATCCTTTATAAAATTGTTTCCAGTCCTGTCGGTCATCTTGTGCACGGCATGAAAAGGGTTTCTGCCGGAGACCTTGATTATACAGTGCCCGTAGCCACTGAGGATGAGATCGGCGTTCTTGCCAATACATTTAATTCAATGATAAAGGACATCAAGGCGGCAAAGGAACAGCAGGCGCGGTGGACGCATGAGCTTGAGGCTGAGGTTGTCAGAAAGACGGAAGAAATACGAATAACGCATGCTGGGCTTATGCAGACGGAGAAACTTGCATCCCTCGGCAGAATGGCGGCAGGCGTAGCGCATGAAATTAACAACCCCCTGACAGGCATTGTGACTTTTGCCCATCTGATGCTGAAGCGCGTACCGCCTGAGGGCCTTGACGCAGAGGACCTTAAGATAATTATTGAGCAGGCTGAAAGGTGCACGAAAATAATCATGAACCTTCTTACATTTGCAAGGGCCATACCGGCTGAAAAGGGAGAAGTGGCTATTAACGATGTAGTAAGCCATACAGTTGATTTGGTTAAAAATCAGGCAAAATTCCATAACATAAAATTTGACATTAATCTGGACAGCCGGAGATTTATTACCCTCGGCGATCCGTCCCAGTTCCAGCAGATATTCCTGAATATGCTGATAAATGCAGCGGATGCGATAAGCGAACGCGGGACTATAACTATTGCAACGCGCAGGGTTGTGGCGGATGAAAAACCTTTTGTGGAAATAGAATTTACCGATACCGGAAGCGGCATACCGGAAGATTTGCAGAAAAGGCTTTTTGAGCCCTTTTTTACAACAAAACCGGTAGGCAAGGGAACAGGGCTCGGGCTCTCGGTAAGTCATGGAATAGTCAGGCATTACGGAGGCAAGATTAATGTAAAAAGCGTTGTTGGAAAAGGCACGAGCTTTTTTGTTAGACTACTGCTGATAGAAAAGGCAAAATGAAAAAAATACTGGTCATAGACGATGAGACAATTATAGGGTTAAGCTGTGAAAGGGCGCTTGCGATGGAAGGGTATGAGGTAAAGTCCGTATTAAGCGGCAAAAAAGGACTTGAACTGCTTGAAGAAGAGCCCTTCGGCATAATACTTCTGGACCTGAAAATGCCTGATATGGACGGCATGGAACTGCTGAAGACAATTAAAGAGAAATGGCCTGAGACCAAAGTCATCATGATAACAGGCTACGCCAGCGTTGATACGGCAGTGACTGCGCTTAAACTCGGCGCCTTCAATTATATTGAAAAACCATTTGACCCCGATACCCTGTTTAACGCAGTCAAAGAAGCCGGTGAGTGAAGGCTCTACGTTTTGCTTGTCATTCCCGCAAGCGAAGCGCGTCGGGAATCCTTCTTGAAGAAAGATTCTGGGCAGGCTGGAATGATGGTGTAGATACACCGCCCCGAAATATCGTGCCTGTGGAGTAAATTATCAATCACTCAAAAAATCAGGTATGATTTTGGGGGCATACTGAGATTGTATAATTACTGGTAATGTCCATTAAATTTATGGATGACACAAACGAAATAAATTACGGTCTTAAGCTATTTAATGAAAAAGCAGATAAACTCTTTCGCCTAAGCTTTGTTGAAACGATGTTTAAGGCTAAAACCGGAGTTTCTTTTTCAGGAAAAACTAACGATGATGGGACAGTTGAATTTACAAGCTCAAGAAGAGGTCCAGATGAGGAAGCTATTGATGCATTTGTACTTACATTCAGATTCTTTATTCAAGATAATGAAAAGAGTTCATTTCGAAACTTAGCCAAATACTACGAAAATTCTAAAATCGACAGTTCATTAAAAAATGACTTTAACAATATTAGGAAAGAGATTAATGACTTTCTTGATAAATCTGCAACTATTGTGTTTAAGTTTAACAATGAGCAACTCACAAGACGAAAAATAATGGAGACATTTCTTTATGGTGAATTAAGCCATTCAAACGACATAAATAAAAAGAGAATGTATGATGTTTGGATGCATATGCCTCCATTCACCCACATGATTGAAAATGAATTTGTATATACTTTAGCAATAATATTAAAAGGAATTGAAATAATTAAGGAGATAAATAAAAAGGCATTAGAACAAATCATGAATTAGGACATAACAACCAGATAGATGTGAACGAGTGCCGCAGGACGCTTTTCCATGTAACATTGTTATGATTGGAGATATAAAAAACTATGGGCTTCCGATTCTACAGGCGAGTTAAGATTTTACCTGGTATTTCGTTGAATCTCAGCAAAGGTGGACTTTCGCTGTCAGCCGGTGTACGTGGTGCAAGGCTTACTTTTGGACAGCGTGGGATTACCCGTTCTCTAGGAATTCCTGGCACAGGACTATCAGTTCGAGACACAATCAGTTCTGGTTCCCAATATATACAAAAGAGCAAACAACTTAGCACTGGGGATCGCCAGAACGACGAGTTTGTAAAAGACCTTTTGAAGTCAGGTTCTCGTAGAGTTTCGTTAAACACACAAGAACTCAAAGAGATGTATGATCGGATAAAAACAGATGATAGAATTAAAGCTGTAAATCCTTCAACTGGACGGAAGGTTTCATTGCGTGAACTTGAAGCAAAAAATACGACAGATGGAAATACAAGATCGCATAGGCGAAAATCAAAAAACAATTGATGACGAGGAAAAACTTTATCACGAAATCATTAATCATTGGGAAACAATCCCGAGAATTCCTAAAAATGAAGAAGTCATAAATGCCCTCAATCCTTTACCTTTTAATCCATCAGATACTCCTCCACATATGTTTGATTCTTCACGCGAGAAAGATATGTTATTTGAACAGATTACTACCGAAATAAAATGTAAGTTCCCTTTTTATATGCTACCAAGGTGGTTTGCTGCCAGAAAAGCTAATACCATGATTGACTCTGAATGGGCAAAGAAAGAGCAAAATCTAAAAGAAACTTATGAAAGACACTTGGAAGCTTATGAGCTAAAAGTTGCTGACGGGAAAAAAGAATGGGATAAGACTGAACAAGAACGCATCAGGCGTCTACAAGCAATTCTCGACCGGAATTTATCAGAAATCCATGCAGCATCTATTGAACTGATACAGACGATTCATTTTCCCTATGAAACATCTTGTGACATACATGTAGATGATGATGCAATTTTGTATATCCACCTCGATTTGCCCGAAATTGAAGATGTTATCCCAACTCATCGCAAGACCGTTTTTAAAAATGCAAACATAAAGGAGATCAAAATTGATAAACTTGCTCGAAACCGAGACTACTTTAATTTGGTTATAGGACAAAGTGTTCTTATTGCTTGCACGCTTTGCTCTGCACTACCGAGCGTCCCAAGTGTTCACATTGCTGCATATACTCAGCGCAAGAGAAGGACAGAGTTTGATGCAACCGATACATATGTTTATGATATTATATTCCCGAGAGAGAAACTTTCAATTTTTAATCCCGAGAAGACTTCATTGCAACAATTTATTTCAAATTTACATCCTGTGATGGATATTACAGGAGATATGCACCTATCAGCAATTCAACCTCCGGGATGGATAAAGCAGGTAAGTAAAATTAATGAGTCTGCAAATAAATAAAAAAACCTCTATCAATCAGACGGACAAGAACAAGTACCACAGGATTTTTTCAGCCTGCATTATATTGCAGAAGTGTAAATTAGCTTAGGTTTTTGTTTATCATACGGTGGCACCCGTCAGTTATTAGGGCGTTATACCATAAATATATATAGATTAAGATAAGATGTCATCGATAAGTTGCAGGTTTACTAAGAACAAGTAATAACGCTGAAGGAGATATGAATTTGCTCAGTATCGAAAGTCTACAAGCTTTAGATCCGATAGAATTTGAAAATTTAATAAGAGTTCTTTTTGAGAGGATGGGCTTTAATGCAACTACCACTAAGGCTTCTGGTGATGGGGGCATAGATGTAGTTGCAATTAATGAGCAGCCCATCGTTGGTGGCAAATACGTAATCCAATGCAAAAGATATACAAAAGGCAATAATATCGGTGAACCAGTTATTAGAGAACTCTACGGCGTGATGCATGCCGAGAATGCGAATAAGGGTATTTTAGTAACAACATCAGATTTCACTAAACAAGCAATTGCTTTCTCACAAGATAAGGCAATTGAACTCATTAATGGTATGTATTTATTAAGCCTGCTAAGCAATTATTGTCCAGAACTGGGCATTGAACAAAGTACTATCAGCACTATTTCTAATATTCAAAATGAGCCCACAGGCTTTAACGGAATTGACTGGGGGACAAATATTCAAAACTTAAGTGATATGATTCCTTATGAGCAAACAGATTGGTATGGTCAATATAAATCTTTTGACCGCAAGACAGATGTATTGATAATCGGAGATGCTAAGGTTGAAAGTATGTTGTACAGTTTTTTTAAAGATGAACTTTATTCTGTCCAAGTGATATCACGTGGATGGGAAAATGGCCAAGCACTTTTCAACTATTTACGTTCTTTACACGGTGATGATTTCAAATTAAATGAGGATGATGTATGGCGTAGATACAAATGGCTGGGGGGGAAAGTAGAAATTAACTTTAACTATGGTAAAACATCAAATGACGGTGAAATAATTTACAGGTATCTGCCTTTATGGGATGAAGCAAAGATGCAGAATGAAATGGCATATCAAGAGCACCTCCAAAAGTCACAATTTGAATTACCAAAGAAGAGTATTCCCTCAGGACAGTGTTTTGTAGCAACAGTTGTTTATGGTTCTCCGTCTTCATCTGAAGTTGAAATACTGAGGCGCTGGAGAGATAACTTTTTGGCCCGAACTTCAATTGGGCGGGATCTCATAGAAATTTATTATGAAACTGGACCCTCATTAGCATGGTTTGTTGAAAGAATGCCAATTATTAAGGGTGTGCTCAAAGTTGCTATAGATATTTTTATCCGAGTCCTGCGTAAGAGGAATTATGCCTGAGATAAATCTGATTAGAGAAAACACAGGCTCCATTTCCCACATTGTTATCCAAAGCTGATGAGGTTATGTTTTTTCCATTGAATAGAATAGACAAAAAAGAGATGGTGATTGTCTAACACTTCAAGATTAGCCTTATCAATTTCTACTTGCACAATCTACGCCATTGACGTATAATTAATTATGACCATTATTGAGACACCGATTTTCACACGACGAATTCAGGTAATGCTCTCTTACGAAGAATATCGGCTCTTGCAGGCTCATTTGGTCAACAAACCGGATGTCGGGAAGGTTATGTCGGGAAGCGGAGGTATGAGAAAGCTTCGATGGTCAGCAAAAGGGCATGGGAAAAGGGGCGGCATCAGGGTTATATATTACTGGTTCATGTCAAAAGACGTCATTCTTCTCCTTTTTGCCTATGCCAAAAATGAGCAGGATGATTTAACAAAGGAGCAACTCAGGCAACTGAGAAAAGTCATTGAAAAGGAGTACCTATGAAAAAAGAACTATTTGAAGAACTGCTTGAAAGCGTAAAACAGGGCGGTGCAATTATGCAAGGGGTGATGAAGCCTTCACGCATTATTGCATTCCCGGAATCAGAGGTGCGAAAGATACGTGAGCATTACGGTCTATCTCAGGACAACTTCGCCTCTCTTATGGGAATAAGTGTTGCAACGCTTCGCAACTGGGAACAGGGGCGCCGGAAACCGGAAGGTCCAGCTCGTGTTTTATTAATGGTTGCTGCGAGGCATCCGGAAGCCTTGCTTGATATCTCAGGTGTTAAAAAGGATAGAAAGAGGGTCTAACCAATTAAGCCTGGCAGACGGGCAGTAGCCCAGCGCTGATTTCAAACATTGACACAACAATCCGGCATGACGTACACTATATCGTACGCTTATGGGAGGTGAAATTATGACTACTATTACGGCAACTGAGGCAAGGAAGAAATTGTACCGCTTGATAGACGAAGTATCAGAGTCGCACGAGGCGGTATATGTTACCGGAAAGCGCAGCAGGGCAGTGATAGTTTCTGAAAACGATTGGAGCGCTATTCAGGAAACTCTTTATCTGCTTTCAATCCCGGGCATGGGTGAATCAATACGCAAAGGTTTGAAAACGCCGGTCAAAAAATGTTCAAAGGGGCCTCGCTGGTGATATGGAAGATTGTCTACACTAAGCAAGCGCGAAAAGATGCAAAAAAGATTTCCGCTTCAGGACTGCGCCCTCAGACAGAAAAGTTGATTAAGGTATTGGGAGAAAACCCTTATCAGGACCCTCCGCCCTTTAAAAAACTTGTCGGTGATTTGGAAGGCGCGTATTCCAGGCGCATAAATATCCAGCACCGGCTTGTCTATCAGATTCTTGATAAAATTAAAACAGTTAAAGTCATACGTATGTGGACGCACTATGAATAAATGCAGGCTGAACGCCGTTTGGTTTTGTGTAGTGGTATAATGTCCTAATAGTATGGCGGATAAAAAACGCTATGAGACATTGGACATATTCGGTGATGTCGGGCTTAGGGTTTTCGGCAATACGCTGAATGAACTCTTTGAAAATGCCGCTTTGGGCATGTCAGGACTAATCACAGATACTGAGCAAATCAGGGAAACCGAGAAAAAGCAGATTGCCGTTGAGGCGGATAATTATGAAAGCCTGTTTGTACGCTGGCTGAATGAATTGGTTTTTCTCTTTGATACGCATGGTTTCATAGGAAAACAATTTTCTGTAAGTTTAAATGGCAATGCCGTTGAGGCTGAGGTGTCAGGCGGTTACTTTGACCCTGAGATCCATGAACAGAGGCTCCTTATTAAAGCCGCGACATATCACAGGCTTTTCTTAAAGAAAAATGATTCGGGATGGCTTGCAGAGGTGATTTTTGATATATAATCTATTTAAGGAGATTATAACTTGAAAACTATCAAAATGAAGCTGCTGCTCTCTTTAGGGCTGATAGCTTTTATTGTCCTCTTCGGCACTCTGGGCTATATTGTCATAGAGGGATGGAATGCGCTGGACTCGCTTTACATGACGATAATCACCATTGCTTCTGTGGGATTCAAGGAAGTCCATGATTTATCATCAGGCGGCAGGATATTTACAATCATACTAATAATAAGCGGCGCCGGCACGATATTATTTACGCTTAATACAGGCGCAAAGTTTGTCCTGGAGGGAGAGCTTCAGGACATACTGGGGAGGAAGAGATTGGAAAAGCAAATTAAAGATTTAAAAGGCCATTACATTATCTGCGGTTATGGAAGGATGGGAAAGATAATCTGCAAGGAGCTCAGAGGGAGCGGCGTGGAGTTTATTATTATTGAGAAGACGCCTGCCCTGATTCAGGAAAAGGAAGACATCATACTTCTTGAAGGCGATGCCACTCAGGATGAAGTCTTGAGGGAGGCGGGCATTGAAAAAGCAAAGGGGCTGATATCAGTTCTGCCGACTGACGCTGAAAATCTTTATGTTGTTTTGACTGCAAGGGGATTAAAGCCTGCCCTTATGATAGTTGCGAGGGCCGGTGAGGAAGGGTCAGAGCAAAAACTTGTGAGGGCAGGCGCCGACAGGGTTGTATCGCCGTATCACATCGGAGGGCTAAGGATTGCGCACACTGTGGTAAAGCCTGCGGTTGTTGATTTTATTGAATTTGCCACAAAGAGCGGCAACATAGACCTTCAGATGGAGGAGATAACAATTCAGAAAGGCTCAAAGCTTAAAGGGCTTACGCTTGACGAATGCGGCATTGGGAAAGATCTGGGGGTTATAATTGTTGCAGTCAGAAAGCCCGGCGGCGACATGAAATTTAACCCGACTTTCCGCACAGCCATTGATATCGGAGATACCCTTATAGCGCTCGGGGAAATTTCAAAACTGAAGGTGCTGGAAGACAGGGCAGGGGCGTGAGGTTGAAGGATGAAAAAACAAGCAGGAAAGGAGTAATCCTATGTCTATTGAAAGACTCCATAGAATTGACAGCGCAAGGCTTGAAGTTCCCAAAGACTACAAGCATGGAATGAGGACAAAAGGCATAATCTATGTTGATGAGGTCCTTGAAAAAGGGCTTGAGGCGCACTCAGTTGAGCAGGTTGCAAATGTCGCAATGCTTCCCGGCATTGTCGGCGCATCGCTTGCAATGCCTGACATCCACATGGGCTACGGCTTTACTATCGGCGGAGTGGCTGCGTTTGATATTAAAGACGGCATTATCTCTCCGGGCGGTGTGGGCTACGACATAAATTGAGGTGTGCGTCTTCTGAGGAGCAGCCTCAAAAGACAAGAGGTTGCGCCCAGAGTCAAAGACCTCGTGGAGGTCTTACACACCCAAATCCCCTCAGGCGTCGGCTCAAAGGGCAAGATACGCCTCGGCTCTGAAGACGAACGCAAACTGCTTCTTAAAGGGGCGCGGTGGGCGGTGGAGCAGGGTTTTGGGGACAGGGAAGACCTTGAGCATACGGAATCAGGCGGGTGCATTGACGGCGCCAACCCTGATTTAATAAGCCAAAAGGCATATGAAAGGGGAAGGGCGCAGCAGGGCACTTTAGGCTCAGGGAATCATTTTACTGAAATACAGTATGTAGATGAGATTTATGATGAAAAGGCCGCAAACAGTCTCGGGTTATTCAAAGACCAGATTACTGTAATGATTCATACGGGTTCAAGGGGATTCGGGCATCAGGTGTGCACGGATTTCCTTGAGGTCATGGAAAATGCAGCGCGGAAATACGGCATTGAACTGCCTGATAAAGAGCTGGCCTGCGCGCCGTTTAACAGCCCTGAGGCGCAGGATTATCTTTCAGCAATGAGGGCTGCCGCCAATTATGCATGGGCCAACAGGCAGTGCATTATGCATTGGGTCAAGGAATCCTTCTTGCATGTATTTAATGCCTCGCCTAAAACCTTAGGCATGAGCCTGATATACGATGTGGCACACAATATTGCAAAGGTTGAGGAGCATACCGTAAACGGCAAAAAAACAAAACTCATTGTCCATAGAAAAGGCGCAACGCGCGCATTTTCGCCCGGGCATCCTGAACTTCCAATTGCATACAAACATATTGGTCAGCCTGTCTTGATTCCGGGCGATATGGGCAGGGCGTCTTTTGTCCTTTTAGGCACAGAAAAGGCGATGCAGGAGACTTTCGGCTCCACGTGCCACGGCGCCGGAAGGGTGATGTCAAGGCATCAGGCAATAAAGCGTGCAAAGGGCAGGGCCATATGGAGAGAGATGGCGGATAAAGGCATTATCGTGCGGTCAGCAGGCAGGGAAACCCTTGCAGAGGAAATGCCTGAGGCTTACAAGGATATTACAAATGTCGTTGATGTTGTGCATAACGCAGGCATTTCCAAAAAAGTGGCAAGGCTTAGACCGATGGGAGTGATAAAGGGGTGAGAGGGTTGAATGACTAACAAAAATTCGTCATTGACCCGAAAATGCCTTTAAATTTGTCATTCTGGCTTGTCCAGAATCTTTCCGAAGAAGGATTCCCGCCCTGTATACATATCATTGCATTAACTTATCAAATATGATATGTAAGTAATATGAAATTAGCTAAATACAGAGGAAATACAGGCTCTGTGTCCCCACATTTCCCGTCCTATGTGCGCCCCTTTCTGGAACGCGAGCGCGACCTTGCCCTTGTGACCGCTGAGACAATCAGCCATCTGCTGGGGAAGGGAGGGAAAAAACAGGAGGTGAAAGAAAGATGAAATTCCAAATCCGAAATGCTAAGAATGGTTTGGTGTTGCGCATTGAATCAGAAGATCCGGAAGCTGAAACTGAGGAAATTGTCTATCAGGAATCGGAATCAGGCGAAATTGAAGCCTTCGCGGAGTTCCTGCAGGTCTTGTTGGACAACTACGGACCGAGTACCAGCCGATACTCGCCCAAACGCATCCATATTGTTGTAGAGCCGGGAGATAAATATGAGCCGCCCCCGGGCCAGCAGAAATAAAATTGGGGATGTGGAGCCATATTTTCCCATTCTTAATAGGCATTTTACGCAAACCCATCCATTTTTTGTTATCTCTCTTGTAAAACCATCTGCGCTTCCTTGCACCCATTCTCATGCCCCATATCACATGCCTTTTGAAAATCAGAGATTGCCTTGCCCATATTTCCCTTATTATAATAAACCTTCCCGCGATTGTAATGGGCCTCAGCATGTTTTGGATTTATTCCAATTGCTCTGTTGAAATTCTCAATCGCCTTGTCATACTGACCTTTGACAGCATAAGCATTCCCACGATTGTAATAGGCATCTGCAAGTCTTGGATTTATTTCAATCGCCCTGTTGTAATCCTCAATCGCTCTGTCATACTGACCTTTGTCAGTATAAGCATTCCCACGATTATTATAGGCATCAACAAGTTTTGGATTTAATGTAATTGCCTTATTGAAATCCTCAATTGCCTCGTCATGTTGTCCCTTTGCGTTATAAGCATTTCCACGATTATTATAGGCCCCTGCATTTTTTGGATTTAAAGTAATTGCCTTATTAAAATCTGCAATAGCCTTGTCATATTGATTTTTGTCATCATAAGCAAGACCACGATTATAATATGCATCAGCATCTTTTGGATTTAATACAATCGCCTTATTGTAATCCTCAATCGCCCTGTCATACTGACCTTTGCCTTTATAAGCATTCCCACGATTGGAATAGGCAATCGCATCTTTTGGATTTAATACAATCGCCCTGCTGTAATCCTCAATCGCACTGTCGTACTGGCCTTTTTCGTCATAAGCAACCCCCCGATTATTATATGCCTCTGCATGGTTTGGATTTAATGCTATTGCGCTTGTGTATGCCTCTATTGCTTTATCATATTCATTGGCTAAATAATATTCATATCCTTTATCAAACCACTCATTTGCCTGAAACAATCTCTCATCATCAGCAATCTTTGCCTCAACTTGTTTCTTCTTTTCGCCCGTTGCCTGTGCCAACTGTTTCTTTAATTCTTCAATGTCCTTTTGGCTCTTTTCATAAGCCTCCTGAATTTTTTTGTAATCATCAACAAGAGATTTTTCTTTCAGCTTAATTTTATTAGCCATCTCCCCGATTTTATCCGGATTAACCTTTGCCTTTATCTTTACCCAGAAATTAAAGCCGTCGCCGACAATAGTTCTTTTTTTATCAAGTATCTCCACTTCCATAATGCCTGATGCCAAGACCTGTATTTCGTCTTTAGTCAATTGGAGATTTTCTACTTTTGTATAACTCTCCACATAAGTCCCTGCCTGTTCAAGGGCAATCTGCTTTGCATTAAGCAAGGCTCTGCTTTCAGCAACGGAAGGGGTTTCTCCATCGCCCATGTTGTATGTGCCTTCTGAAATAATTTCTTTTGTCTCAGACAAAGCAATGGCGGGAAGGAATAAAATTAAGGAAATAAAAATTATGGCGATGTTCTTCATGTCATACCTCGCTTAAACGAATAAATGGTCTTTTAACCCTTGCTATAATCTACTTGCCCCGAATTAAGATTTCAATGAAGCTGTACGTTTTTCTACTCCCCTTGAAAGGAGATAGATTACAAATTGGTTAAGGCTGACTCCTTCTTCTTTTGCCTTCTCCATAAGTATCCTATGAAGTGATTTGGGAGTCCTTGCAAGTATCCTGCCGCTGTACGCTTCTTCTGATGAAGGGCGCGGTATTTTTCTCCCCTCTTTTTTTGCTGTTTTTACCCACAATTCCTGAGCAATCTTTACCTGTTTTATTGCCTCATTTTCCGTCTCTCCAAAAGCTGAACATCCGGGCAGATCAGGAATCACGGCTATAAAACCCTTATCTTCATCACTGTAGAATACTTTTATCGGATAATGCATATTATTGTCCCTCCTTAATTGTTAAATTGTGCTCTTCAATAATTTTCAAAAACTGCTTTACCTGATACGGTTTTGCCTTACCTCTGACGTTTTGAAAATTCAATATTTCCGTAATTCCTTTTTTGCTGTACACCTTATGACTTCCTTTTCCGCCTTTATACCTGAAACCAAAAATCTCTGCCAACTTGCAGATTTCATCAAATCTGATATCCTGCGGATTATTTTTTACTTTATCAAATAACTTCTCAGTTTTACTCATAGCGTATACTATCATATATGATAGCATGTGTCAATTTTAGCGGTAATGCATTAAGGAGAACGCTCAGGAATATTTTCTGGAAATTAGGAAAGAATTAAAAATAGCCTGATGGCGAGCGGTAATCCTTCTGAAGAAAGTCGGTACGACTCGTTCCGAGATTCCGGACAAGCCGGAATGACAACTAAGAAAAGATTCTATTCCCTCTCTGTGCCCTCTGTGGTTTGCAGTAAATACTCCTGCAATTTCCTCAGCGCCCTGCCTCT